>JAIFNG010000191.1 GCA_020047815.1 Anaerolinea sp. | reverse complement strand
CCTTCCTGACCGACAAAGCGCAGATTGTATGGTCCAACATAAGCGCCTTCCACGCCGGATGCAAGGTCATAAGTCAGTTGAACATTATTATTGTAGGGGGAGTATTGCACCTGTTCGATCGTGAAGACCTGAAGGGAGTCTTCCAACGAAAGTTCAAGCGCTCGTGCCATCATCTGATTACGTTCCTCCTGGGTGGCGAAAGTACCCTGTGCCAGATCATCACCCAATTTTTGGAATTCAGGATCTGATGTGTTGGAAATAAAGGGGTCAACACCCTGAACGCTGGTATTCAAATACATTTGCTGAATCTGGGAGCGCTCATCACGGGTTAAACCGGAGGGCAGCCAGCCTGCTGTATACAGATTCCATAAGCCCTCAGCCGCGATCGAACCGCGCCAGATGGGAGCGGCTTCGGAGGAGGTCTTGTATTGGCGATCCACCGTAAAGCCAACTCCCTCGAGTTGATTCGCCACATAATCACCCATTGGCTTGCGAGTCCCATCACCATCAGGACGGATCAGAAAGATCAATGAGACCGGTTTTCCGTTGAACTGCCATTTCTCATCCGCACCAAGTGTGGCACCCATCGCGATCATTTCATCTGAAATAACCTGCTTTGCCTTATCAAAATTATAGGCATACTTACTTTCCAATGCGCGTGCAGTCTCTATGAGAGCCGTGTATTCCACGAGCTGTGTAGTGATCGCGAAGAACTTGGGCAGTGAACCGCCCGCGTAGATCTCCTGGTTGATGTAATTACGGTCGATCAGCCAGTTCGTTGCTTCGCGGATCTTGCGATTGGAGAATGGATTCAACACGCTGGTGTCGTTGAAAACGGCAGGGTTGAACATGATTGAGTAACTACCTCCATAGGACTGAGAATACTCAAGACCGGCTTCCTTGATGGCTGGATAAGCATCCGAGGCCAGTCCATAGGAATAAAGATCAACAGCACCAGCTTCGAGTTGAGAGATGGCTGACTCGCCTGCGATCACAGACACATCGATCTCATCCAGCCAACCGCCGTGGCGATCGGTCATCGGCACCTCGGTGGCTGCAACCAAAGGGGCTTCGGTAGCCGCAGGGATTGCCGGCTCCACGGGTTTAAGGACAGAGGGTGGTTCCGTAACAGTAACTGGAGCACAGGCGGAAAGCACCATGCCAAGCACAACCAGAAAACTTACAAACGTAAAAATCTTTTGTGACATTTCAAATCTCCTCATGTTTTTGGTGGAAAAAAAGTTAAACACTGCACGGTTGGTAAATTTGGACTTTAACCACCTCCTTGTCACATGTGTTCATAATCATGAATCCTTCCCATTTCCCGATACTGCCATCCCCTTCCCTTCTACCGGGGAAGGAAAGCAAACCAGACCGGGAGTTGCCAGAAATACTCGACACAGACAATGACAGGTACAGGCTGCGCAGTGAGGACCATGAAGCACCAAGTTTGAGATCATTTTCACCTTAACGATCAGAAGTAATAAGCAAGTGAATATTACAGAGGAACTGAGAAAAACACACGAGACTTGCAATGGGTTTATCTTCATCCCAGGGGGTATTTGAAAACCCTCCTCAAGAAGCGTATTCTGAAGTCAATAACCATTCTGTGGAGGGAGAAAAATCATCCCCTCAATTCAATGTTTCAGGGCAAAATGTAATAAAATAAACATCAAGTTGTTTTTTCAATATTTGTTTGTGGATATGGATGTAGCGTGCTAAATTTTTTTCAATTTGCCCGACTCAGACTTGCCCCAACCCTGCTTCTAACCATTTTTTTGGTTTCCTGCTCTGGGGCTGTTCCTTCCATCCCCACATCCACTTCACAGCCTAGTGTGCAAACAGCCCCAGACATGGAGCTGCTGGCCTTACGCCCTAATGCGGTTGTCCAGTTTCGACAACTCAGCCTGGAAGACGGGCTCTCGCAAAGCGTTGTCAATGTCATCCTGCAAGACCGCCAAGGATTCCTATGGTTCGGTACACAGGATGGATTAAACCGCTATGATGGTACCAACTTTAAGGTTTACAAATCCAATCCTGAGGACCCCAACAGCCTAAGTGATGGGTGGATCGAATCCCTCTACGAAGACAGTGACGGCACCCTGTGGATCGGAACCTACCAGGGCGGAATAAACAGATACGACCCCAATACTGACACATTTACCCAGTTCCGCCACATCCCCGGGGAGCCTTCCAGCATCAGCGGAGGTAGTATTTCCGCCATTTTAGAAGACCGTTCAGGGGTGCTGTGGGTGGGCAGCATGGATGGGTTGAACAAATTTGATCCTGCCAGTAATTCATTTACCCACTATCGAAACGATCCCGAAAACCCGGAAAGCCTGAGTAACAATAATGTACATGTCATTTACCAGGATTCAAAAGAAAGGCTGTGGATAGGAACCCTTGGAGGCGGACTGGAATTGTTTGACCCAGCTACAGAGGTATTTAAGCATTTCCGCGCCAGCCCGAATGCGAACGAACAGGAGAGCGAACCCGGGACAAAAGACCCCATTGCCAACATGGAAGAAATCCTACTGGGGACGCAGGAATCCATCAGTAATAATTATGTCAAGGATATTGTGGAGGACAGCAGGGGAAATTTATGGCTCAGCACGGAAAAGGGACTGAACCGCTTTAATCCCAACCGCCGCCAATTCAGACATTATCTAGCCTCAGAAAAAGATTCATCCACTCTGAGCAACAACTCAACCACTTCCCTGTTGATTGACCGAAGCGGCATTTTATGGGTTGGCACTGAGTATGGACTAAACCGCTTTGACGAGACCTCAGGCAAATTCACCCGCTATCTCGCCAACCCACTCATCCTCAACTCCCTGAGCACCAACACCATTTTTGCACTCTACGAAGACCGGGAAGGAGTGATCTGGGTTGGAACCTGGGGCGGCGGAATCAACAAGCACAGTCCCGCACAGAATAAATTCCCGCTGTACCAATACAATCCTGAAAAACCGGAAACAGGCATTCCCGCCAACGGCGTGTTTGGCGCGGCAACAGAACCGTCAGGAATCGCCTGGTTTGGATCACCCGGCGGAGGGTTAACCCGCTTCGACCCCGCAAGCGGACTCGGCACCCGTTATCAGAACAACCCCGATGATGCCAACAGCCTTGCAAGCCAGTATGTATGGATGACATATGTTGACCGGGCGGGAGTCCTATGGCTTGGCACCAGTTCCGGTCTTGAGAAATTTGATAAAACCACAGGAAGATTTATCCACCATAAGGTTGATCCCTTGAAGCCAGACACCAGCCTGCGTAATAATATGGTCACTAAAATTTACGAAAGCCCAGGCGGAATATTCTGGGTTGGGACCAGCGGCGGTCTTGATCAATTTGACCGAAGCAGCGGAATTTTCACTCACATTACAGACCCGTCTGAACCCGATGGAGCTACTTCCGAAAATGTGGCAGCCATCTTCGAAGACCGCAACGGATCTGTTTGGGTCGGAACCTCAGGCAAAGGCGCATACCGCATTGACCCCAAAAATTACACTTTCCATTATTACGAGTCGGATGCTGGGGACCCAACCAGCCTGAACAGTAATATAGTGCTGGATATTTATCAGGATGTTCAGGGAACTTTATGGCTGGGAACTGGCGGCGGCGGATTGAACAAATATGACCCGATATCCGATTCGTTTTCCGCCCTGACCGAGCGTCATGGACTACCGAACAACTTCATCTACTGCATCATCCCCGACGAAAACGATCACCTTTGGCTGACAACTAATTTTGGGCTTTCCCGCTTTGACCCGCAGACAGAGACTTTCCAAAATTACACCGCCAGTGACGGATTGCAGAGCAACGAGTTTAATTCCAATGCATGCGCACGCAGCGAAACTGGATATATTTACGTCGGGGGATCCTTCGGGGTCAACTTATTTAGCCCATCCAAAATTGCCACAAATAGCTATGCGCCACCCGTCATTCTCACCTCTTTGACTCAAAACGAAAAAACCATTAAAAGCACTACTTCAGCAGAAGACATCCGTGAAATCCGTTTGAAATGGCCAGCAAACTCGTTTGAATTTGAATTCGCCGCCTTAAGTTTTGCCGATCCGAAGAAAAATCAATATGCCTATGCCCTTGAAGGGTTTGATACTGATTGGAATGAGATTGGCAGCAAACATGAGGGACGCTACACCAACCTACCCGGCGGCGAATACACCCTACGGCTGAAAGGCGCGAACAATGATGGGATATGGAATGAGAACAATGCCGCGCTCAAAGTGACCGTCATCCCACCGTTCTGGCAGACGTGGTGGTTCTTCACGCTTACAGGACTGGTTATAATCACCGTAACCTGGGCTGGCTACCATCTGCGAATCCGGGGGATCGAAGCGCGACGTCAGGAATTGGAACGACAAGTGGCAGAGCGCACCCGCGAGATCGAGCGTCTTTTCGAGCAGATGAAGGAACTTGCCATCGTTGAAGAGCGCAACCGCCTTGCCCGTGAATTGCACGACAGCGCAAAACAGAAAGCTTTCGCGGCGCTGGCGCAGATCGGCGCGGCAAACGGCCTGATTCAGCGCAACACCTCCGCTGCCCAAAAGCACATTATTGAAGCGGAAGATCTGGTGCATGACGTGATCCAGGAGTTGACCTTCCTAATTCAGGAAATGTATCCAATGGCTTTGAAAGAAAAGGGACTGATCATAACCCTGCGTGAGTACACCTACGAATGGGAAAGCCGTAATGACATAAAAACAAGCCTGCGCGTGGAAGGGGAAGGTCAATTACCCCTGAAAGTGGAACAATCCCTGTACCGCATTACGCAGGAGACGCTGGCAAATACAGCCCGTCACAGTCATGCCGGTTCCATCCATATTGCGCTTGTTTATGAACCAGACAAGGTCAGCCTGTGTATTGAAGATGATGGGTGCGGCTTTGACGTGGCGCAAAAACCGAAGGGTGTTGGCTTGCGCTCCATCAAGGAACGCGCTGAAAGCGTCGGCGGAAAATTCATCCTCGAGAGCAGTCCTGGCAAAGGGACGCGAATTGAAGTAATCATTCCGATCGTGCAGCCTGCAGCGCTGCAAGGAGTTCAACCATGACACCCATTAGCATTCTCATTGTGGATGACCACGAAGTGGTACGCAACGGAATCCGAGCCTATCTTGAAACCCTGCCCAAATTCAACGTGGTGGGCGAAGCCGCCTCCGGAGAGGAAGCCATTAGAATGGCGGGTGACCTTATCCCCGACGTGGTTTTGATGGACCTGGTCATGCCCGGCATGGATGGGATCGAGACCACGCGCGAAGTTAAGAAGATTTCTCCGCGCACACAGATCGTGGTGCTAACCTCCTACCATGAAGACGAGCAGATCTTCCCGGCGCTCAAAGCAGGAGCGATCTCTTATGTCCTCAAAGATATGAAGATGGACAAACTGGCGGAAGCGATCCAAAGCGCGATCCACGGCGAAGTGACCCTGCATCCACTGGTGGCGGCACGGGTCCTGCGAAACCTGCGCGGCGAAAGCAACGGGGAATCTTTCTATGCAGAACTTACCGAGCGCGAACTGGAGGTTCTAAAATTCATCGCCAACGGCTTGAGCAACAGTCAGATCGCAGATCAACTGGTAATCAGTACAAACACGGTCAAGGGGCACGTGAGTAACATTCTGAGCAAACTGCACCTCGCCGACCGAACACAGGTTGCTGTGTATGCCTGGCAAAAAGGCATTGTTCACAGGGATTAAAGAAATGCACTCAGACAGATAGAAATTAATGGAAACAAGATTCCAGAGGTCAGAATCGTGATCTGCCAGGAATGAGAACAAAACAGGAACTCCGAGACATAAATTTCGGAGTTCCTGTTTTATGCAATTATCATCCCCCCCCCTTTGAAAATAAAAACAACCAAGCAGGCTCCGGCTAGATGGCCGTTAAATTTATGCACCAACGCTAAAAAATAGTGTAATATATTGGGCAGGCAGCAAATATGGAACACTATAAACCGAACCCGCAATCAAGTGAGAGAATAAAGATGATGGCGACAAAAACAACCAAATTCAATCCTGACATCTATCAAACCATCGCCTCAAATCATCTCGTTGTCTATTCGATTTATACCCTGCATAACGATCGCGGTGAAATCTCGTCCGAAGATATTATTTCCGCCTGCTTTACCTTGTTCCCCAAAAAATTCTCGCTAAAAAAATACCCGCAATGGCCTGATTCAGCACTGGTTGGCAGGCGTTTGAAAGGGATCCGGGTGAATGGTTTGATCGCTGCCAAAACTGATCCGGGATTCAAGTTGACGGCAAGAGGGGCAAGGCTTGCGGAAAAGGTTGCCAGGATGTTAGGCGTGGCAATCCCCGGGAAAACTAAACCTTCACGGGCAAAAAAGGCTTCCGGATCACCGGGGAAAAATGCAGATACTTCACCCACGAAAACGAAATCATCTATTCCCAAACCTGCCCTAAAAAATATCAAACAGAAACAAAAAGCAGAAATTGGGCAAGCAATGATCCCGCCTGCGCCTGTTGAAAAGGCATATCCCGTAAAAAAGGAAATAACAGCACAGACAAAATCAACTGGAAAGGTATTACCCGTTCCTGGAATAGAAATACAGAAGGTCAAGCAGAAACCGAGGGCAGAAGCTGAAAAGAGCATTCTGCCCATCACAAAAGTCAGCCCCACGAAGCAGAAGCGGATTTCGCCAGCAAAGAAGATCCTTCCCGCATCTGAAATTAAAAGGGAGAAAGTCAACTTGGGACAAAAGGCAGAAGATGAGAAGAAAGTCACCCTGCCTGGTCCGGTTGCAAAAACACATCGTGCAAAACAAAAGCAGACAGCGCCTGCCAAGAATGTATTGCGCCCCCCTGTTATTGATACACCGAAGGTCAGTCAGGGAAAGAAATCGGATACAAAGCGGAATGCGATTCATTATGCATCTGTCCCAAAAACGCATGCTGCAAAACAAAAACAGACTGCGCCAGTAATCCCAGCCATTCCCGGAGTCGAACCGCTTAAGGTCAAACAGGAAAAGAAAGCGGATGCTGAGCTGAAAGTTATATCGAAAGTGCCTGAGGAAAAAACGCATCAGGCACGAACTGGACTATTAAAGAAGGTTACACCCAGTCCCATATTGCAGGCGCCAAAGATCCGGCAGGACAAGAAATCGGAAGCTGAGCAAAAAGATGTATCGACTGCGCCTGTTGTAATCGTAGAGCCTGCAAAGCAAAAACCGATCGGGTCAGGAAAGAAAGTTCTGCCTGTCCCTGTAATAGAAACACCAAAAATCAGGCAGAAGCGAAGAGTAAAAGCAGCCCCATCTGTAGCTGTGGTGGAAACGTATCCGATCAAAGAAAAGGTGACTGCGTCATCAAAGAAAGCGCTGCCGGTTCCTGTGGTTAAAATACCGATCGCCAAACAGGAAAAGGAAGCACACCCGGCCATGCCTGCAGTTATCATCCCGCAGGAAGCAAGAGTACGCGCAGGAAAATTCGTGCGGATGATGGAAACATCGGACGCCTATGTCAATTACAAGAAGAATGGGACGAACTCGAGCATCAATGAATTTGATTTCAGGAGTCTTTTGCTGTGCACCATGGAATCATCCCCTGAAACACTTGCAAGAAATGTGGAATTATTCAAAGGGTACGCGGAACTTCATAACCGCAAGGATCTGATCGTGTTCCTCTTTTTTTGTAAAGATAAATTTTCACATATCTTTGCACCCCAGAAAAAGGCAATACGAAAAACAAAATAATCAAACCCTTAAAAGTTATCCAAAGCCTTTTAGGAAAGGTAACTTTTTAATGTCTGACAAAAGGATACTTAATGGCTGGAAGTCGTAAATTACAGTACGCCGACCGGGTGGCGCTGCAACAGGCGGATCAGGCGATTCGCAAGGATGTTTTGCGCGCGCTGGTAGAGATCATCACAAATTGCAATGACAGTTACTCGCGGCTCGAATATGCAGGACAGGTGGTCAATGGTGAGATCGTCATAGATGTACACAGGAAGCATCAGAATTCTGTCATCAGGGTGCGTGACCATGCAGAGGGAATGACCGATCTGCGCATGGATAAAGTAGTGGGGACATATGGCGAAGCAACCAGCGGCCTCAAGGAAGACAAGCATGTGCGCGGCATGTGGGGGCGCGGATTAAAAGATTCCATCTTTGGGCTGGGCTATGGGCACGTTTACTCCTTCAAAGGTGCAAACTTTTATTCATGTTCGCTACTAATAAAGAAAGGAATCCCCACCTTTAGACTAAATGCCCCCACCAGGGCCAATACCGCCCTCAGGGAGGAATATGAAATGCCGGAGGGAAACGGTACGATCCTTGAGATCATCATCTCGCGAAACGACGTTAAAGTGCCGCAGTTCGATAATATGCGAAATTATCTGCAAAGGCATTTCGAACTGCGCCCGATCATGAGCAACCCACAACGCAGGATCATTTTACGGGATATTACTTCAGCAGGGAAAATACGTCATGAACACGTCCTCAGTTACAAGTCTCCGAAGGGCGAGAAAGTATTGAGCGAGGAAGTCGCCATCGAAGGGTATCCCGTCAAGGCGCAGTTGGAGGTATTCAGGTCGAGCATCCAATTATCAACCAGAAGCGAGGAAGGCGATTATGCGGACGGAGGATTGCTGGTGGTCAGCAAGGCAACGATCATTTCGCTAACCATGCTCAAGTTTGAGAACGACCCCTATGCGGGATATTTCTACGGCTCGATCCAATGCGACCATTTGCACCAGCTGATGAAAAATGATGAGCCAGTATTGACTGCGACCCGCGATGGCATAAACTGGACTCATCCATTTGCAAGGGCGTTAAAAGTTGCGGTGGAAGCCAAGCTCGAACCGCTGATCCTGGCGGAGAGGAAGCACGCGATCCACGATGAACAAACCAAACTGGATAAACGTCTGCGCCAGAAAATAAATCAGGCACTGCATGAATTGAATTCGATCGCGTTGACTGAATTAAGCGACAGAAAAGAAAACGATGGTATTGCCAAACAAATAGACCTGCCCCCTTCGGGAATTGGTTTTTTCCCTGAGCGGGTTTACGTGCAAACGGGACAGACCATTAACCTGCTGTTGTATGTAAAACTGGTGGAGAGCGCAAATGCGGGCGCAACGGTTACCGTCATTTCGAACAACCCGGAGGTGATGGTCCTGACCCGGCAGGTTGTGATCCAACCCCATAAACATGACCCGATGATCGGGCAGGCGCGCATCAGAGTGGAAGGCAGGCAGGTTGGCGGCGAAGGGACTGTAACCGCCTACATCGGAAAACATCGCGCACAGGCGCTGGTGCAGGTGCGTTCCAAAAAGGAGAGCATTCTCATCGAGCCTTCCAAGAGTAGTAACGCCCTGTTCACGGATATCAACTTTGACGACCGGATGGATCCCCGTCAGCGGGTGTATTTTGACCGGGTAAATTCAAGCATTGTGATCGCAACCGCAGCCCCTTCTGTGAAAATCTATCTGGATGAACAGGAACGGCTGGATACAACGATCCAGGGGCAGGTATTATTGGCAGAGTTGATCACCGAAGCCATGTGCCGTGAAATCGCCCGCCATGGCGTGGAGATCGGGAAATTCCTCGCCCCTGACGGCGCCGAAGCGGACGCGGTGCAAAATCATTTTATTCGCCTGCAAAACCAGTATGCACATTTGATCCATCAATATATTGTGACACTGGGGTGAGGAGAACCAAGGAAGGCACTGAACAGCGGGCTAAGCCCAGCCCTTGTATATGCGAAGTTTGCTTTGGAAGCCAAGAGAACCATTTTTTTACAATTTGACCCGACCCCACCTTCATGCTAAACTTCCCCATTGCCATGGTCAATCATCTTTTAATTTCCCTTGTTTTTCTGCTCCAGTCGGCGGATATTTTGATCATCTCCCCCCAGCCTGGAGATGTTTTGCGCGGGCAGGTGGAGATCGTGGGCAGCATGGACATTCCGAATTTTTCCTCGGCTGAACTGGCTTTTTCCTACGCCTCGAACCCGGCAGATAACTGGTTCACCATTCAGACCTTTCCACAGCCGGTACAGAATTCCACCCTTACGACCTGGGACACGACAGGCCTGACCGATGGGGATTACATCCTGTATCTGCGGGTCTTTTTACAGGATGGTTCCTCACAGGATGTAATTATTTCAGACTTGAAAATCGGCAATGACAGCCCGCAGCCA
>JAIFNG010000095.1 GCA_020047815.1 Anaerolinea sp. | reverse complement strand
GGTTCTGAATGGAACACATTCGGAGCCGTTTTTTTTTCAATCTGCCTATTGACTTTTGGCCTCAAAGTTCATAAAATACTATTGTATATACATTAATACTAATGTTTCTATTTTCCTTTGCTCCCTAACCTGCATGTGAGAGCCCACCATGATGGATTTCCAGCTTGATCAGCAAAGCCCGGTTCCGTTATATTTCCAAATTAAGGACCAGATTCGAAATTTAATCCTTTCGGGCGAACTGAAACCGGGTGACATGATCCCCCCCGAGGATATTCTGGGCAGGCAATTGCAAGTCAGTCGTATGACGGTACGGCACGCCTTGGGTGACCTGTCCCGTGAAGGGTTGTTGATACGTAAAAGGGCAATCGGCACGATCGTTGCCAGTCCGCGTCAGGAACTGCCGCTTTTCATGAACCGGCTCGTAGGGTTAACGGATGATATGTCCGAAAAGGGGGTGTCAGTTGCCAGTCGGGTGCTGCTAAAGGAGCGTCAGCAAGCGCCCTATGAGATCAGGCAGCATTTGAAGCTGCAATACCATGAGCCAGTAATTCTTATCCGCCGTCTGCGCTCGACCAATCATTTTCCCCTTGTCATCGAAAATTCCTATCATCCCAAAGAGCGATTCCCCGACCTGCTCGAAACGGATTTCACCAATCGATCCATCTATCAATTTCTTTGGGATCATTACCAGGTGCAGGTGCACCATTCAGAAGACAGCTTTGTGGCCGGTATTGCCGATCTGGAGGAATCAAAACTGTTGGAAATTGACGACGGAGCACCTGTCATGCGCTACCAACGGATCGGTATGGATGGCGATGGCGTGCCGATCGAGTTTACCCTCTCCATATATAGAGCAGATCGTTTTCGATTTGTGGTCAATTACAGCAGAAATCCTGAAGACAATGACAAAAAAGGTACTGTGAGTTCATATCATGAAAAGGAGGCAGGTATTTGAGCATGTCATAATTCACCAGACAGCATCTGAGTAAGGTTTCGAATTTTTCTAATGTTATGTGCTTCCGCTGATAAAGGAAAACAAGGAGAACCTACAATGACTGAGAATTCCACCGAGATCAAAGTATATGGCTACCGATGGGTTGTTCTTTTGGTTTATATGTTCATCAATTTGATGATGCAGGTGTTCTGGATCGCCTACGCACCCATCACCGGTGAGGCGGCATTGCAATTTGGAGTCTCCGACTTGCAAGTTGGTTTGCTGGCCATGATCTTTATGTATATCTATGTACCGCTCTCGTTACCTGCATCCTGGGCCATTGATACCTGGGGGTTGCGCAAGGCAGTCAGCCTGGGCGCGGTTCTGATGGGCGTTTGCGGACTTCTGCGTGGGATCTATGCCGATAGTTATAACGTGGTACTGGCCCTGACCGTCGGGATCGCCCTGGCCCAACCGCTGATGCTCAATGCCTCCACCAAACTTGCGGCAATCTGGTTTCCACTGGCAGAGCGTGCCACGGTCATTGGCCTTGCTTCCGTAGCCCCATTCCTTGGAATTGTTATCGGCCAAATTCTAACTCCCCAACTGGTGGTTAACCTTGGTTTTTCACAGGCTCATTTGGCATACGGTGTCGTGGGAGCTGTTGCGGCAGTGCTCTTCCTGATCTTTGGACGTGAAGCCCCGCCAACCCCTGCCGGCTATGAAGAAAGGGTATTAATGCTGGATGGCCTCAAGAACATGTTCAAGCAAAAAGACTTTTACGTGCTTGCTCTGGCTTCTTTTGTGATCGGTGCCATCTTCAACGGAGTTTCCACCTGGGTGGAAGTGATTGTCCGTCCCAAGGGTCTCTCCATGACCCAGGCGGGGTTGATCGGCGGCTTGTTGTTGATCGGCGGTATTCTCGGGGTGTTCATTTTGCCTCCGATCTCTGACCGCACCCATAAGCGCAAGCCCGTCTTCCTTTTTGGGATGATTCTGGCTGTCCCGTTCCTGATCGGGCTGGCTTATCTGAACACTTATATACCGCTGATGGTCACCATTTTCTTCCTGGGGATCTTCATGATGGGTGTGGGCCCCGTATCCCAGCAATATGGGACTGAGAAGATGTACCCGACACCAGAGGCGACATCGGCGGGAATGTTGATGCTTGTCAATCAACTCTCTGTGATCGCGATCACAGCCATGGGTTGGTCTAATGAAAGATTTGGTTCGTTTAGCCCTTCATTGATCATTTTGGCGGCCGCGTTGGCAGTCACTGCCTGGTTTGTGAGCCGAATGTCAGAGTCTAAGATGATGGGCAGCCAAAACCCTGCCGCGGGAAATAGTTCTCCAACAGGATAATGTCTCAAATTTAAGCGGGAAACAGGGCACGTCTGGCGGTCTGCTGCCCAGGATGATCCCTGCTCTGTTTCCCGACATTTTGCCGGTTTGAGGAACGGCTTAACACAGGTTTCAAGGAGGATTAATGGATAGCAATGATTTGACGCGCAGTATTGAAAAATCAATGAAGCCGTATCGGGGCAAGTTCCCGACCTTTACGCAATTGCCGACTGATGGACGAGCGCGCGAGGAGATCCTGCAGGACATGCGGGCTTTCTACAAATTGGAAGAGTCAAAGTGGAAGGACGGTTATGTCTCAGGAACTGTTTACAATGGCGACCAGGATCATATCGATTTTCTCAATGAAGTCTATGCCATAAATTCACAAAGCAACCCAATGCACTTTGATACCTGGCCCAGTTCGGTGAAGTTCGAGGCAGAAATTGTCTCAATGACAGCCAATATGTTGGGCGCCGCCAGTACCGAGGATGAGATTTCTGGTACCGTTTCCTCCGGGGGAACAGAAAGCATCCTGCTGGCCATGAAGACCTATCGGGAATGGGGGCGTGTGGAGAAATGGATCACAAAACCGGAGATGATCGTACCCACGACGGCCCACGCCGCTTTCGATAAAGCATCCCAGTTTTTTAACATCAAGGCGGTCCGCGTCCCTGTTGGTAAGGATTTCCGCGCTGACGTTGAAGCGACGCGGGCGGCGATCACAAAAAACACGGTGGTGATCGTTGGCTCGGCACCCCCGTTTCCCCATGGGATCATAGATCCGATCGAGGAACTTTCAGAACTGGCGCGTGAGCATAACATTGGATTTCATACCGATGCCTGCCTGGGAGGTTTTGTGCTGCCCTGGGCTGAGAAACTGGGCTATAAAGTGCCACCCTTTGACTTCCGCCTGCCTGGGGTAACCTCGATGTCGGCTGATACACACAAGTATGGCTATGCTGCCAAGGGAACCTCGGTCGTGCTTTATCGGGGCAGCAATCTGCGCCGCCACCAGTATTATATGATCACCGATTGGCCCGGGGGGCTGTATTTGTCCCCGACCCTGGCTGGCAGCCGGCCCGGGGCACTCAGCGCAGCCTGCTGGGCGGCAATGATATCGATCGGCGAAAAAGGTTACCTGGAAGCCACGCGTCGTATCTTACAGACCGCCGACCTGATCAAGAAAGCCATCAATGACATTCCTGAATTGTATGTGTTCGGGGATCCCCTCTTCAACGTCGCATTTTCCGCGCATGACCTCGATATCTATGCGATCTCAGACCAGATGGAAAAGCGTGGTTGGGGTTTAAACGGTTTACAACACCCCCCCGGCATTCACTTATGTCTGACCCTGCGGCACACACAACCCGGTTTGTCGGAACATTTTATCGTTGATCTACAGGATTCAGTGAAGTGGGTGCAACAGCATCCCAACCAGGCCGGGAGTCTGGGTCCCGTGTACGGCATGGCCAGCAATATAGCGCTGGGTGGAGCTGTGAAGGACATTCTAAGAGATATATTGGATATTGCCTATTCTGCATAAACGAAGAAGGTATTCCTGTAAGCGCACTTTTTCTAGGCCTAAATGAACGTAAACCTATGGAGGAATCGCATGACAGAAAAATATATCATCGCTCACGACCTTGGAACCAGCGGGTGCAAGGCAGCGATTACAAATTTAAAGGGTGTGGTCCTGGCTACGGCAGAAAAACGCTACCCGGTACAATACCATCCTGATGGAGGGGCGGAGCAGGACCCGGAAGATTGGTGGAATGCGATCGTTGAAACCACCCATGAAATGATGGCAAAGGTCAATGTCACACCAGACCAGGTGGCAGGCATGGGCATGAGCGCGCAAATGGTGGGTACCCTGGCCGTTGATGCGCAAGGCCATGCGCTGCGCCCCGCGATGATCTGGCTGGATGCCCGCGCACAGGAAGAGGCTGCCTATCTGGTGAAGAAAACAAAACTCGACTTCATTGATGGCAAAGCCCCCAGCGCAAAGGTACGCTGGATCATGAAGCATGAACCGGAGATCTACGCCAGGACTCACAAGATGCTTGATTGTAAAGATTACATCCAATGCCGGATGACCGGGGTGTTTGCGACGGACTATACGCTTGCTTCCGGGACCACTTACTTCAATCCCTGGGCGCTCCAATGGTGGCCTGAGGTATTGAATGCCATGGAACTGCCCATGGACAAGCTTCCAACCGCCATGGCTTCCACAGACAAGGTGGGCGAACTCACAGAACAGGCTGCCAGGGAACTGGGCCTGCGGCCAGGTATTCCGGTCATCTGCGGCGGCGGTGATATACCCTGCGCGGTGATCGGCTCAGGTGCGATCTCGGTTGGACGCACCCACCTGTATTTGGGTACTTCAGCCTGGATATTCGCCATCACGAATGAGTTTAAGTTGGATGCGGAAGGGATCAGCCCCGGGGTGGGATGTGACCGCACGACCTATGCGCTTGGCGGTGAAATGGATAACGCCGGCGGCTGCATGAAGTGGTTCTTGGAAAATTTAATCACCCAGGCAGATCATGAGGCTGCGGCTGCGAAGGGGATGTCCATTTACCAATATATGGACGATCTGGCTGCCGGGGTGCCGCCTGGATCCGAGGGTTTGTTGTTCCTGCCGTGGATATGGGGCGAGCGCGCACCAGTGAATGATGAAAATGTGCGCGGGGGGTTTATCAACCTGGGGTCGAATCATACCCGGGCACACATGATGCGAGCTTTGCTGGAGGGCATTGGACATCACCTCCGTTGGGTGTTTAGCAAGATCGAAGCGGCAGGCGTGCCTCAAACAGAGGTGCATGTCATCGGGGGCGGCGCAACCAGCGAATTTTGGCTGCAGATGCTGGCAGACATCACCAATAAAAAGATGCTGCAGGTGGAAGGCCCGTTGGATGCCTGCGCCCGCGGTGCCGCCATGACTGCTGCGGTGGGACTTGGATTCTACAAGGATTTTGCCGAAGTGGAGAAAGTAATTTGCCTAACCGGCAAAGAATTCAGCCCTGACCCTGAAAAACGAGTCTTGTACGATCATGGTTATGCGGCCTTCCGTTACAGTTATGAGCCGTTGAGTAAGATCGGCAATCAGAAGGTGCCTCTGGTGGATGACAGCAAAAAATTCTCACTGAAGGGTGCGGTCGAAGGGTTCATTTTGAAGCAATTCGTCAAGGCCCAACAAAAGAAGAGGAAAATATGAGCGAGGAATCAGCAGTTATTCGAACCGGTTGGCAGGGACGGGTACTGGATCTTAATTTGACAACAGGAGCATCAGACACGCTGCATATTCCGCTTGAAACCTATCGTGGTTTCCTGGGCGGGGCAGACCTGGCAGCAAAATTGCTCTATGACCGCATTCCCGCAGACGCAAAGCCTTTGGGGCCGGAAAACGTGATGGCGGTGATGGCTGGTCCATTGACGGGTACAAATTACCCTGGCTGTGGACGGATCGCCATTTGTGCGCGTTCACCACTGACCGGGCTTTGGGGGCAGTCGATCATGGGCGGCTTCTTCGGTGTATCCATGAAGAAGGCTGGCTGGGATGGAATCCTGATCGAGGGTGCCGCGTCGACTCCCTGTTACCTGCTGATCGAAAATGATAAGATCCAATTGCTTAACGCCGATGATCTTTGGGGACTTGATACCTACGAAACGGAGAAACTGCTGCGTGAACGTCATCCGCGGACCGAACAGTTTTGCATAGGACCAGCAGGTGAAAACCTGATCCCAATGGCATCCATTTCACAGCGGGCAGGAAGGCTTGCAGGCCGCACGGGGATGGGCGCAGTGATGGGCTCTAAAAAGTTAAAAGCGGTGGTCATACAGGGCAGCCTGCCGCTTCACTGGGCAGACCAGTCAACCCTTAACCAGCTTGTGGCGCGGGCAAATGAAATTCTGCGCACACATCCCCAGACAGAAATGTACAATAAGTTGGGAACGGCGGGCATGGTGGAAGGTGTGATGATGATGGGTGACATGCCTGTGCAAAACTGGTCCGGAGAAATCTGGCAGGAAGGGGCAGAAAAGATAGGCGGCGAAGCGATTGTTGAGCAGATCCTGGCCAAACGGACGAGCTGCCATGCCTGCACTGTACAATGTAAAGCGGAGGTCGAATTCAAGGAGGGAGACGACGTTATTGAGCAAAGTCCCGGTCCTGAATATGAGACCATCGGCACATTCGGAACGATGCTGCGGCACGACAGCCTGGTTGGCGTTACCAAGGCCAATCGCCTTTGTAATCGCTATGGACTGGATACGATCAGCACCGGTTCAACCATCGCCTGGGCGATGGAGGCATATGAACGCGGCGATCTGACGCCAGATCAATTGGACGGAGTTACCCTGACCTGGGGCAATACGGAAGCCATCCTACAGACCATCAAAGCCATCGCTTTTCGCGAAGGGAAGCTGGGTGAGTTGCTCTGTCAGGGCAGCCGCAATGCCGCCCTGGCTGTGGGTGGGAAAAGCGGTGATTATGCCATCAATGTCAAGGGGTTGGAGCTGGCCATGCACCATCCGCGTGTTTTTGCGGGTCTGGCGCTTGCGTACACATTCCTTCCCCAGGGGGCTTCTCACATGGAAGGCGGTTTCAATCAACGCGGCAGGGACAGCATGGAATCCTGGATCGAGGAGTCGATCAAATCGATGCAAAAGGGGGCGCTGATGAACAGCCTTGTGATGTGCTCCTTCACCGGCAGCGATGCGCCGATGGAGTTCATCTGTGACCTGCTCGAAAGTACTACGGGTGAACGATTTAGCGTGCCAGAGCTGCGCGCCTGTGCAAATCGCGGTTATATACTGCGCTATGCCTTTAATCTGCGTGCCGGATATGACCCCTCGCAGAACCAACTACCGGAACGGATCGTAAAGCAGTTGGTGAAATCGGATAAACGCTGGGTGGAGGAATGGCCACTGGTCACTGCCGCATATTACAAGGCAAGAGGTTTTGACGAACAAGGTTATCCAACAGCTGGATCGCTGCAGGAGGCAGGTCTAAAAGATCTGGGATGATCATTTCACTTTACCAAACCTTGTTGCTGTTGCGCTGGCTGCTCTGTCAGCCCTTCCATATTTGAGCGATCCGCGTGCTCCCATTTTAAACCGGGAAATAAAAAAGACCACTTGCTGATAATTTCAGCAAGTGGTCTTACCTTGCGGCCTGCCTGGGATGAAATCCGCGGGCCGGCGCTCATGCCGCACAATATGACTTATGAAGAAGCCGCTGTCATTGGTATATATTTCCGGAGAGACCCTAAAGGTTTCTTTTGCCAACAGAGGTTATATCAGCGGGAATCATTTGCAAATTATCGTTCTGGTTCGCGGGTAAAACCTTTAGGGTCTGACATGTAGACGATAGGTACCGTGAAAAAAACCTGCTAAAGTCTAGCGGGCATCTGCATCCTGCTCATATTTAATGATCTGTTGAATATCTGCCATGCTCCTGCCGCTCTCGATGATCGATGCGGCGAGGATGGCAGCCCCCAGCGAAGCCTCCTCCGCATGGCGCGGGATCAGCACCTTTTTGGCAAACACATTTTCGAGCATGCGGTGGAGGGATGGGTTTTTTCGGATGGCATTCCCGCTGCCGATCACATACCTGCTGTTCCTTGCGTCTTCCGGAAGCTCATCATGGAATGCCTTCAATTCATTGCAGATGCCTTTTAGAACTCCAGAGATCAGATGGCCGGGCGTGAAATTATCCATGCCGATGTTTTGAATTGAACCTCGAAGACCGGGGGTTTTCCGCGTTCCCCGGAAACGGGTATCAATGACCAGTTCATTTTCTCCGAACCCTTTTTTAAGCGCCTCATCCATCATTAAATAGAGATCTTCGCTCTGAGGCATCCCGCACAGCGCAAGTATTTCGGCGAAAAAATCCCTGACGAGCTGATAGGCGCTGCCGCCGCACAGGCCGGGACCCGCCAACAGGTAGGTTCCCCCGACGAAGGGCCGAACCTCCATGGACGTATTTTCGATCAGGTCATCTCTCATCACGGATATCTGGCTGCTGGTTCCAATATTGACCAGTAAATTATTCCCGGAGTTTACCGAACCAATATAACTGGCCTGATTATCTCCAATGGCGACACAGACGGGAATGCCGTTCGGGGTGTTTCCGATCTTTATTTCATGGGACACAACGAGCGGGAGAAAAGAAGCGGGTATACCGATCTTATCCAATGCCCCCTGGTCAAATTTTCCGGAACGCAGATCAAAACAGCCGAAGCTGGCGGCATTGCTGGCATGGATGATTGGTTCCCTGTTTTCACAGAAGCGCATGGCGATGTAATCTGCAATGGTACAGAAGGAGGCCGCATGCGGAGGAATGACCCGGTTCAGGACATTGAAAAAATGGGTCGTGAAACCATAGCCGGTTGCCATGGGGTACCCGGTGGCGGCTTGCAGAGTTTCGCAATAGGACTGGTCATTCTCGTACACCTGGTTTCCCCGCTCGTCCTGCCAGGTGGTCAGCGGACTCACTACCCGGCCGTCCTGATCGAGGTACAAAATGCCGTGCATCTGGCCGGTAATGCCGATGCCATCCACCACGGGACACAGACCAGAGAAATAATGCAGCAATTGACGGCACTCCTCCCAGATCCATTCCGGCTGCTGCAGGTTCTCCCAGGGCTGTGAGCTTTTCAAATGTGAAGTGTTGGGAATGGTCTTTGAACCCAGCAGCTTTAATTGAGCGGTGTCGATCAGGACACCGCTGATGGTGGTCGTGCCTGCATCCAGTCCGATAATATTCAAAATAACATCCGTTGTTTTTGAATGGATAATATGCGGAGCCGCTTTTTCGACATTGTGATTCCTTCCTTGCGTATGCTAAAATCGATGGGTCGTTTCAACTGATTCTAACCTGCCGCAGCCCATACCCCTATATTAATGTAGGCGTTTATAGGGCGGCAATCCATAGCTCATTAGGCGGTGAAACGGCGGCTGAGGCAACCGTTGGGCGCTTGTCAGCATCCTTCCATAAAACATTTAGACCGTCGGGAGATATATAAAAATGCTCGAGTTTGGATTGGTTATTTTAGTTGGGCTGATCGGCGGCATGGCAGTAGGTGTTCAATCGCCAATTGTTGGAGCAATGGGACAAAAAATTGGTGGAACCGCGAGTAGTGTAATTGTTCACCTGAGTGGTTTTATTCTATCTCTAATTTTGTTGGTGTTCAGGGGTGGAGAAAAAATTCGGGATTGGAATACTTTACCCTGGTATATGTTAGGGGCAGGATTTTTTGGCCTGGTTCTTTATCAGAGCATTAATGTAACTTTACCCCGTCTTGGTGCAACTACCATGTTGGTACTTATCATTATTGGGCAACTTCTTACAGGTGTATTGTTGGATACTTTTGGCTGGCTGGGAGTAACAGCACGCCCAATTGAATTATCACGAGTCATTGGCATTATCGTTCTGGTATTTGGCGGCTACCTGGTTATCAAATAGCGCAGGAATTTTATGGAATTTTCAGAAGTGGAGATGAGATTCACATCCACAAACAGGTTACCCTTCGATCGCCAGGGAGTCTTGCATTCGTCCACGCTCTACAAAGCATCGCTGGGGACGCTGCGCGTGCGGCGTAGCTTCGGGCTTTCCTGCTCTCAAACAGAATCCAACCCCGCCCATACGCGGCTTCCCCGGAGAGACCATCCGGGGCGTACGCCCACCGTTAAGCGCTTAGTAGTTGAAGGAAGATAGTCAAATGAAAAAGAAGAATTTGAATTATTTTGTTTCTGCTTATAAAGATTTATTGAAAAATGGGGATGTTCAGATTGCTTATGCCGTACATATTCTGTCGGGAATGTTTTTCAAGGCTATATGGACTATACGTATTTTTATCTTTCAAATGATTTTTTGAAGGATAAAAAATTAAAACTTGGTTTGGTCTTCAATCATAACCATGTAAGATTTGAGGCATGGCTTTTAGGTCAAACAAAAGACGTACAGGAGAATTACTGGAAGTTGTTAAAAAACACCAAATGGATTAATGGTTCAGAAATGCCCCGGTATTCAATTTTTGAGGTTATATTGGTTGATAATCCAGACTTTGACGACTTGGAGACATTAACTGAGAGTATAAAAAACAAACTGGTTTCTGTGGCTGAGGATATATCCACTTCAATACATTTGGTAGATCGATAAAATGGAACACCTAATAAACCGCTGCTTATCACGCAGCAGGTTTCAGTTAAAAATCAGTATGTGGCAAAACAAAAACGCCTAACACCGAGTCCTCAGAATCCATATCATCACGAGCACTCTGAGATGATCCTCAAATGCGCTTTTCCAGATGATGCCAAATAAATCGTCAGGCAAAATTCGAAAAAATCATGCAAGTGACATATTCCACTATGTATGTCAACATCCGATGCACCTCGCGCGGGTGAGAGGTGGC
>JAIFNG010000004.1 GCA_020047815.1 Anaerolinea sp. | reverse complement strand
GCGAAGGACGCAAGTTTGGCGCATCACAAATTCTCGCCACGCAATCCATCAACCAGCTTTCCCCGGAAGTGAAGAAGAACCTGCAGGTCAATACCAATACCAAGATCGTATTGCTGGTATCGGATGTGGATGATGCACGCGATGCAGCCAATATTTTGGGCAGTGATCTGATCAGCGATGTGGACATTCGCAGTATGCCCAAGTTCCATGGCTATGTCCGCGCGATGGTGAACAAATCACCGAAGCCGCCCGCGTTACTGCAGATGCTGCCACCGATGTCCCTCGCAGAAACAGCTGGTAATTCATATCCCCCTCCTGAGCTGCCTGTTGTGTCTGATTTGTGGGGCAGGGTGCGTGAGCTGGCAACTATGGCCACAGACCCAACACGGCCTTCATGCGCAGAGGACGTTGTTCGCTATTTACGAAACCTTGATGATGTAACCTGGTTGACTGTGGTGGCAGATGCCCAGTCATGGAATAAATATCGAGCTGAGCAATTTTTGTCTGATCCAGCCCTGGAAAAGAACAAGGTGGAAAGGGCTAAGAAGATCAGCCGCTTATTGTATGGCTTGCCGTGGTGGCTGCGTGAAGCACATTTCTGGCGCGAAGCAAAAGGAGAATACAAGGAGAAGACCGGATCCATAAACCCAATTCCTTCGATAGCAGAGATCGAAACAAAAACTCCCGAGACGCGCGCAAATGAAGAATACGAAGAATGAGCCCGCCGCTGGTACTCCGTTGCCCCTCCGCTGCTGCTCCGCTGGTACTCCTCTGGTGGCAGGAATAAATAGCGTTTCCAAACACCCGGCCGCCTGGTACTCCGTGGGTACTCCGCTGGACCTCCGTCGGTGCTCCGCCGCAAACAGTCCAAAAAACGAAGCGGACTACCTATCCTTCGGATAGGTATGACTCTACAAAAATCCCATGATCGATCCACAACCATAAAACCATGATCACTCTATACCCAAAACCAACCTTCTCAAACAAATCAATTATCAACACTCCTGCTTTTGCCCGCAGAAACAATATCAAGGCAAATGAACAAATGACGCCCCAGCAGGCAAAACTTGAAGCCGCCCGAATATCATCCGGTGGATTGACTCCGAGACTATGGCGCATTCTTGATCTGCTGGCTGCCGGAGGCGTTCTATCCTCTCACTGGCTTCCACCGCTTGCGAATCGCACCATGCGAGAGTGGTGCCAGGTACGTTTGTTCGAGCGCCTTTCCCTGGATGCTGCCGAAATCCAGGCCTATTTCTCAGAGATGGGCTTTGACGAACAAAATCCAGTTCTATACACGCTTGGGCCAGTTGGGATAGAGCTTGCCACAACCCGCCATGATGTCGCACCTCCAGGTGGATATCAGGCGTACACGCCAATGCGGGTGATGCATGATATTGCCGCCAATGAAGTCGTCCTGCGTCTGGCAGATGAAATTAGCAAAAAGGGTTGGAGTGTCGATTGGCTTGGAAAATATGAAGGGGTCCTGACTGACAAAAGCGGAAAGGTCACCTTGCTCGAACCGGATGCCCTGATCCGTTTTCACAAGGATGGATACGAGCGTGCCTTTCTACTCGAGTACCACAACGAGGACAAGCAAAGCCGCGCAGCTTTGAAAGTTGAGAAATATGAAAAGGCATTTTCAGAAGGTAACTGGCGCGAACAGTGGGAGGTGGAAACTTTTCCCCCAATACTGGTTGTGTTTCTAAAAGCGATCGTTGGTGCAGGTTATCAAAACGCCACGCATTCCAAAAAATTGAATTGCGCCTATTACGGCAAAACTCTCAAAGCCATGTTGGAAGGAAAACTGGATGATTGGAAAAATGTCGCCACGGATAAAAAGGAAAGCATTCTTCCCGGCTGATGAAAACACAATTTACCAAAAGTAAAACAAAAAACGCGAAGAACTTTAATCTCTTCCTTTGTGCTCTTTGTTGCCTTTGTGGTTGAAGCCCTTTGAAGTAGAGGTAGAAACATGACCACCATTATTTTGATCGAGAATATCCCGCTTGCAAAAATTGACTTCTCACCAGGCAACCCCCGCACGGATGCAGCCGATGACCTCGATGGCATGGCTGCCAGTATGGGAGCTGAAACCGATCCAATGCTGGTCAATCCGCCGGTCGTGAAGAGGATCAAAGGTAGCCGCTATCAGGTTGTGGCGGGCGAGCGGCGTGTGCGGGCAGCCGCCCTGGCTGGATGGAAATCCATCGACTGCCAGATCAAAGACCTGAATCCTCATGCCGCGCATCAACTGCGGGTGGTGGAAAACTTGCACCGGCGCGAGCTCAACCCATTCGACCAGGCGACCGCACTCAAGATCTCCTGGCTGGCCGCCAATGGCGATGCCATGGGGTTGAAGGAAAACGTGGAGGCGATCCTTGAGAAGGAGCAGCCACAAACTCATATTCTTGCCGATCTTGAAGACCTGCTGCTGAAAGCCGGTTTTGTCTCCACACATCCAGCAGCATCCTGGGACGAGGTTTTGAACCGCCTGGGCGTGGAGATGACAGCGGACAGCCGCAAGAAACTGATGCGTGTGCTGTCTGTGGATGCGAAAGTGCAGGAGAAGGTGCGGGACCTCGGCCTTACCGAAGCCGCGCTGCGTTCGATCGGGACCCTGGAAGTCAGGGAACAAAAACAACTCGCGAAGGAACTGACAGCCAATCCAAATCTGACCCGCAAGGTGCGCCGCATTGCGCGCGTCGTGCGGGCAGGCACGCATACGTTGGATGAAGCACTGGCTGAAGTGAAGGGACAGGTCGCAAGCGACGAGCATGAGCCATCCTATTCGGAAATCATTCCGGATGATGAACACATGACCGACCTGGTGATCCGTCTGCTCGAGGCAGCCACCACGGCACAGCAGTCTTTGGATGGACTGCGGGAAATGCTGGGTGATGACTACCTCGAGAAAATGCCCGAAGCCTGGCGCGGATATGCCGATGAAGCGCTCAAGATCGTACGGAAGATGTAGAGGATACCGATGTCATGTGATGGAAACCGCGCGAAATTCTTTACCCATGCCGCTCAGCATAAGACGGTGCAGAATGCCTTTGGATCCCAGGAGAACGCCGAAGCTGGATTGGAACAGATCTTCAACACCGCGCGTTCAAAAGCCATGTTCATCACCGATCGCTCCTCGGTGGCACAGGCCGAGGCGCGCACACGCAAATTGTTTGATGAAATGAAAGCGGCAGGCATCAAACCGCCCACACATTCACCCAGCGGACTTCCGCGCCGCGATGCGCAGTTCGGATATTCCGCCGTGCAGCAAACACTTGAAACGCTGCGGAGTGGAAGAGCCATTCCCGTCCTGGCGCGTCAGGTGCTGGAGAGATCCAAACGAACGCGCCAGATCAGTTCCGTGGCGCAGGATGCGGGCGGATATATGCGCTGTGCGAATTGCGGCCGCTTTGCATCACGCCATGGCGGACATCTCTGCCCGGCCACTGCCAGCCAGGAAACCTTGAGCAAACATCTGACCCGCCGTTTTGGCGTTCCTGATTCTGCGTATGGCGAAGGACTGGATGCCCTGCTGTCTGAAGCGCGCGCGAATGGCACGGTCTCCATGCGGCATGGACTGACTGGTGAAATGGTTGACGTCTCATTGGATGGACTGCCGCTAGCATTGAGCACAGGCTTCGTGCCCGGGACATGGGCTGACAAATCCTGCGCGGTGGAATTAGCCGATGGTCGAGTGATCCATGTCCTCGATACGACCGACTTGAACCCAATTCAACCTTCGGGAATGGCCGTGAATATGGCAAGTGCCGCGTATGGTCTTGTCACCAATTCAGAGACATTGGTTGGCAATGCGCTCTCCACACCGCCCGTTTCATATCACAGCGTGATCAGTGCCGCACAAACACAGGTCGCGGGCGGACAGGTGTATGACCTCGCTCATTTCTCGGGCACTGAATACCGCAAATCGGATGCTCGCGGAAAAGAGATCGAAGTCAATGGTGTGCCATATAAAGTGGGCGCTCGCAGCATGGACCAGGCGGACTGGTCCAGCGCGCGTCTGGCAGGACTTGAGCCTCGGCCCAAAGGTGGTGTGGTCGTTGGACGCACCCTGGTCGAGGCGGTGGGTATTCTTTCGGATGGCGAAGTGGTTGAAAGTACAGATGGCAGGATCCAGGTATACAGCGCAGACCGGCGTGAATTGTTATCTGTCTTTGATCCCTCCACCTCAACCGCGGGCGATACACAGGGAACTCCGAACGCCTCCGCCGCACAAATGGCGGCAGTACTCGCACAGCGTGCCCTGCATCCACAGGATCAATTTGATGTGGCACTCGCCACTGATCTAGCCCGCGCACGCAATCGAACGGGTACACCGCTGGCTGCGGCAGACAGCGCCTATGTCACAATGAAAAACAGCGCACTTGCAGACGGCAAGACTCTCAACCTGGGAGGCAGTGTTTCTGCGGGACGCTGTCCGAACTGCGGGCGCTTCATGGGTGACGCGCATATCTGCCCCAATGCTGAATCAACCACATCCATTCCAAGTTTTGAAACACCCACCCTGATGCAGCCCAGTGTGAACCTGGATGTGCAGATCGATACCTCCCCGATCGCTGACGCGCTGCGCAATGTGCCCCCCTCACAAGTATCGATCGATAACGAAGCATTTGCCCAGGCGATGCAGGCGATCAACATCCCGGCCCCGGTTGCAGCTTCGGCAATCTCCACCACCGATATGAGCGAACTGAAAAGCGCCATGACCCAGATGGCGCAGGCGATCGAGACACTGGCAAAGAAAGGCGGCGGTGGAACGACACATACTGCGGATCGTCTGCTGGAGGTGACCGAGAAATTAGCCGCCAGTGTTGCCAGCAATACTGCATCCACTGTTTCCTCTTCGGATCGCTGCCCAAGGTGCGGACAATTCATGGATGAAGATCACACTTGCCCAACGCGCAAGCCGCGCCTGGGAAAACCGGTCACGCCCACCGACCAGCTCACCGCACAGGAACATATCTTCGAAGCGCTGGTCATGACCGCACCGGATCCATATCTCTTGAACGTGCCCGAAGGCGTGGGCGGTCAATTGCAGCAGCCACTGGAAGAATTCATCCCCATGCCGGATCCCAACTTTGAGATCAACGAGCAAACTGAAAAGATCATGGCTTCCATTTCGAGCCAGATGCAGTTGGGCGCAAACAAAGATAGGATGTCCTGGACACGGTCCATCGGGTTATATGGTCCGCCCGGAACCGGCAAGAACACGATCGCCAGGCAGGTGGCGGCATCGATCAAGACCATGGACGCGGAAGGCAATCTCTCGCAAGGCATGAACTATGTCGAAGCCAACATCACCCCTGAATCCTCGATGCAGGAATTGATCGGCACCACAGTTTTGGAAAAGGATCCCGAAACCGGCTCGACCATCTCACGGACCAAGCTCGGCAAGATCGGGCTGGCTGCCGCCATGGGCAGTGTGGTGTGCATCAATGAGATCGTGCGTAATCCTAAACTGGCCACTGCTTTGCAATCCATGCTGGAGGATGGCGAGATCCAGATTGACAGTCCGGAGCAGGGCTTGATCCGTATTCCCGTGCATCCCTCGTCTGTCTTTGTCATGACCTGGAACCCTGGTTATGAGGGAGACGCGGAGCGTCCCGGTCAGGCGCCGCTCTCGCGCATGATGCCGCTGCGCATGGACCATGCCAGCGCGGATGAGCAGGCGCGGCGCGTGGAGTCTTTCTTCGCCAGTGTGCGCGGCGATACGGTGGAAGTGGATTCGATCGGCGCGCGGCGCAGGGAGATCCTGGCCAGGAATTATTCGGTCCCCAAAGACATCACGCCCACGGCAGAGGAGATCAAAGCATCGGTGCGTTTCTTCGGAGAGGTGGCGTCCTTGACCGGTGGCGGCATTGGGGATCGGCAGATCGGTTTGAACAGCGATTCACCCACAGGTCCCGGACAGCGCCAGCTCAACCGCTACATTGCCCTGGGAAAGACGGTGGGTTGGAATGATGCGCTGGAAACGCTGAAAATATCCTGCGACCAGGATGATCAATATGAACCGCAGTGGCGCCTGATCCGGGAACGTTTCGAGGCGCACTTTGGCACGGATGGCAATGCCTTGAATCGCACCGCGCCAGGTCAGAACTGAAATGTCCTGCGAACTTCATCGTCAAAAGTTTTTCGAGATCATCTCAGCTTCCGGCTTTGTCAGTGCTGAGGAGCTGGAGCGTGTCTATCAAGTCAACAGACACATTCCCGCGGAAGCTGAGCGTTTGTCAGTTGAGGCCAAGACGCGCTCCCTGTTCAACGTCATTGCCGCGAACGGCTTGAAGCCTCCAACGCATTCCGCGGACGGGATGCCCAAGGCAGAATCACAGCCAGGGTATGCAGCAGTGTTCGACCTGCTGCGCAGGAAGGATCTTTTGGGCGAACCTGCGTCATTGAAAAAAGCAGGGTATCAGAAACGGGCTGTCTTCCCCGCCAACGATCCCACTCTCGGTCTTGATGGGCGCGATGAGCAGGGCTTCGACCGCTGGGGCTTCAACCGGGAAGGTCTCGATCTCAATGGTTTTGATCGCGATGGCTATGACAGGAATGGATTTGACTCCAGGGGTTTCAACCGCCATGGCTTTAACCGCGCGGGTTTGGATCTGAACGCGCGCAACGCCCTTGGCTATGACTACAGCGGTGTCGACCGGAATCATTTCAAGCTCAACGGCTACCACGAAGATACCAAACTGGATCATGAAGGCTATAACCTGGATGGCTTTAACGCCAATGGCTATGACCGCGAAGGCTATAACTGCCTGGGTGTGCACTTCGATGGAACTCCGGACCCGAACTTTCTGCCGGATACCGCAGGCTATTATCCCGATGGGTTGAACGCGGCTGGCTTTGGACGGGATGGCTATGATGCCGATGGCTATGACCGTTTTGGCTTTGGCCGGGATGGCTATAACCGCGCAAGTATTGACCGCAATGGATACGACCGCGACGGGAGAATCCATGGGCAGGACGCGGAAGGGTATTCTGAATACGGGTACAAGCAGGAACGCCGGGATGGGTACTATCGCAGTTGGAACCGCGCGGGCTATGACCAGACGGGATTTTGCATATCACATACAGGCAGCGGCCAATCCCATGTTTCCTATACGGGTTTTGACCGGGATGGTCGTGACAAGGATGGACAGCCGCGCAAGGTACTCACCCCCAAAGGGAGGTTGATCAATGCCAAATATGACCGCGAGGGATTTGATGCGGGTGGCTATGACCAGTGGGGCTATCATAAGGAGACCGGCCTGACGGCACCTGATAAAAAGGGCAGGCAATACAATACCGATGGCTGGGTATACGACAAGGCTTTAGACGAATGCTATGACCCCAAGGATCCAACGCGGCGGGTGAAGAATCAATTTGTGACAGAGAAGGTTGGCAGAACGAAGAGAAAGGTGGTGAGTGCGCCGTATGTTCCCCCGGCTCCGCCGGTGCCGATCACGCCCTTTGCGGACATGACGGAGGAACACTATAACCGGGTGCTGGGCTCGCCGCGTGATTATGATCACAATGACAAATACTACAAGTTTTATTCGGAGCGGATCGCGGCAAAACCCACAGTTGCCCAACGGCGGAACCCGGCATCAAATACTGCGGTATTGGGCGGAGTGAAGATGCGCTGTCCGCATTGCGGCCAATTCACGGGCGGCAGTCTGCATCAATGCCCGAATTTCGGCGGACAAAGTGTGACGGTCTATCAATCCGGGATCGTGGTGACCGGCAGCAGGGACTTTGTCCTGTTCGCGCCGCACAAACCGGACTTCGATCCACAATACGATAACCGTGAAGCAGGCGGATATCACCTCATTACAGGTTTTGACCACGATGGCTATGATGTGCACGGCTGCAATGAACGCGGTTTCGATCACGATGGATATAACCGGGCTGGCTTTGATGTCTTTGGGTATGACCGGGATGGCTTCGATGGACACGGCTACAACAATGCGGGCGTCAATCGACGCGGCGAGCAGCGTGGACGATCGATCGATGACGCGCGCGACTTGATGCGGGATGAAGGATTGGATCTGCTTGCCAATGAGGATCTGGCGCGCATGTACAGCCAGGTGGCGACCGGCTTGATCGGCAAGCCGCGGCGCGTGGTGCTCAAGGAAGGCGGGGGATTCGCCACGGACATGAAAGGCACGATCTTTGCAGACCCCTATCCATTGGGCAGGGATGCAGATCCGCGTCATAACCTGGTGGTGACACGGGCCGGGATCTATCATGAGCTGGGGCATGAACAATTCACACCGCAGGATGTCTGGGCACAGGTGTTGGATGTGACTCAAGGCAAACAGGATGCTGGATTGGGGGAGGCTGCGAAGCAGATGCTGCCACGCTTCTATAATATTGTGGAGGATGGGCGCATGGAGCGTGTGGTCTCCGGCAACTATGCGGGTGCGGCAGAGATCCTTGCGGCGAGTTGCAGGTTGGAACCGCGTTGGGGTGAGGAAGTGGGGGAGGGTGTTTCTGATAGCGACCAGGTATTTTGGTCATTGTTATACACGGGGCTGCCATACTATCGAGTCAGGCAGGAAGTGCGGGATGGCATGTCGCCAAACGCGCGCAAGGTATTTGATGAATTGGAACCCCACATGCAGCGTGCTGTACGCGGCACTCCTGATGAAGCGTTTCAAGCCGCGGTGCATATTGCGAAGCGTTTTGAAGAGGAGGGTTTTATCAAATTACCGCCCAGGGATTATTCTCAACAGATGCCGCAACCCCAGCGAGGTCAAGGACAACCTCAACAAGGTTCGGGGCAATCACAACAGGGGCAGGAACAACCCCAGCAAGGGCAAGGGCAGCCTCAACAAGGTTCAGGTCAACCTCAGCCAGGTCAAGGACAAGGTCACGGCGGAGCCAGTGGCAGCACAACACAAGAGGATGATAAAGGAAATGGCAGGCAAGGCAAAAAGTTGGAGGATCCAAAGAAAGGCCGCGCAACTTCGGCTGGCGAGAAAGAAAATGAGCAGAAGGGGCAGGGACAATCTAGTAGCGCGTCGCAAGAAGACAAGCAAGGAAAAGGCGCGAAAGGCAAAAAGGCGGAAGACCCAAAGAAAAGTCACGCGGCTTCGGCTGGTGAGAAAGAGGATGAACATCATGGGCACGACGGTTTCAGTGATGGAGATAAATCTGATTCTGCCAATTCGGGAGCTGGTGGTGCAGGATGCGGTGAGCCAAATACAAGTTACAGTGGAATCAGCGATGAACCGGATGAATTCCTGTTTGGGAATGAGGTCGTGGACTCAGCTGTGCGCTCGGTTGAAAGGGATGCAGCCTCGGCGCTGGAAAATGGTGCGCGTGCGCGCAGCAGATCAACGGTCATCGGCAGACCCTTGCACAATGCGCTGCCAGACGAAAGAGATATGTCACAGCGCTATCGAGATCCGGCGAGCGGCATGCCGAAAACGGTGACCGTCGTCCTGCCAAAGGGAGAGACCTATATGGAGGCGGAACTGGAAGGACGGCGCGGACGGCATCGCGAGATCGCAGTGCTGATGGCAAAACCTTTGAAAGCCATCCGGGAGCAGACTGAGCAGCGTTTGCGGCGTCAAAGTGAGGGACGGCTGGATCGGCGTCAGCTCGTGAATGCCTATAAGGGGATGGATGATGTGTACGTGTCCACCAGGGAAAAACCGCAGACATCGTTTGCTGCCAGCATTGCAGTGGATATGTCTGGAAGTATGAATCCGACGATCAGAAAAAAGGAACTCTACGATGCAGTCATGACACTGGGTGATTGCTTTGACATGCTTGATATGCCGCATGAAGTGCGCGCGTTTGGCAGCGGAAGTGCGCAGGTCAAAGCCATGGGCGGGAAATTTGAACCGGCCCGTGCGGCGTTCCTGGCGAGCGGCGATCTGGGCGGAACGCTGCTCAAGGACACCGCGAGTCTGGCGCATTCATCCCTGCTGGCTTGCGAAGAGAAAAACAGGATGATGGTCTGCATGAGCGATGGCGTGATCAATGACCACCAGGAGTCCGTGCGGGTCTTGAAGGAAGCGCGCAAGAACGGTGTGGTGACCTTTGGCATCTTTTTCGGCAATGGCTGCGATGAAAACAAGTTGAATGAGTTGTATGGGCGCGGGAGTTGGGCGGCGATCGAGCAGCTGGGTGACATGCCCAAGGTTGTCGCCCAGCGCCTGGCTTCGATATTTAAGAGCATGAAATAGCAGGAAGGAGAGAAACATGGCAAAGAAGACTTCAGATCGATTGGCTCCAGGGCACTCATAT
>JAIFNG010000140.1 GCA_020047815.1 Anaerolinea sp. | reverse complement strand
CATCCTGGAGGCGGATCGCGGTTACACGCTGATTCTTTCCAACAATCTCCTTTAGTTGCGAATAAAAATGCAACTCCACCCCTTCAGCCTGCAAGCGGCCTTCCACCACCTTGGATTCGCGTTCATCAAGCACGTTGCCCCAATAACGATTGCCACGCAAAAGATAGTGAACCTTCATCCCGCGTGCCAGCAGTCCCTCGGTCAATTCAAGCGCGGTAATTCCCCCACCCACAACCACGGCAGTCCTGCCGCTCTTTGCCAGTTTGAGAATATTTTTCGCATCTGCCATGTGATCCAACTTGACCACACCTTCAAGGCTTGAGTCAGAAACTTCCAGCGGCAGAGAACTTGCGCCTACCGCAATCAACAACTTGTCATAATTTAAGCGCGATTTTCCACTTATTTCCAACGCATGCTCTAAACGTAAGATGCGTGAGACATGCCCATTAAGAAAACTAAAATTCAGTTTTTTATGATCGTCCCTGGTACGCGGATACAAAGCCTTGTCATTCAATTCGCCTGTCAGGAAATAAGCCAGACCGGGGCGCGAGTAATATCCGTTGAGATCATCACTGATCATAATGATCTCACCCGCTGAATCCACTGAGCGGATCGCTTCAACCGCGGCATAGCCAGCCACGCCCGCACCGATAATGACGTATCTCATTCCGCCCTCTGCCCGAATAAATCTGTCTGCGTAAAACGCAGCACGCCCCGCGGGCAACGCTTCACACATTCGCCGCAGGTCAAACATTCACTGTTTTTGATGGGCTCATCACGCCAGACATGCGCGCGAACATCGATCTCAATTGGGCAGTTATAGGAACAAATACCACACTGTACACAACGCGCTGAATCAGGCACAACATGCCCAGAATACATAGCGGTGCGCCGGGTGGCGTCACGTTTGAATAGATTGGAAAAATACATGAGGAATTAAGTATACATCATTTATCTGTCGTTGAATTTCGAACCTTTTATCCACGGCAACATGCCGCTTGGAACTGAAAGAAGTAAAGCAAAATCATTTCCTTGAAGAATCCCTTTTCCCAGAGGAACAGCTTCAACCAGCCGTTACGTTAAGAAAAAGAGGAATTCCTTCTGAAATTTTTTGTCCCTATCATATAAGATGCGATTGCCCGCTAAAAAATCCTTGACTAAATGGAATAATTCCTTATAATAATAGATGTATTGACATCTATATAACTAAATACTCCCATGAAAAAAGTCCTGTTCAAAATTGACAACAAAAGAAGCAGACTGCCCCTCTATGATCAGGTCGAGCGTAATCTGCGTGACTTGATCGTGAACGGTCATCTTAAACCAGGCGAGGTAATGCCTGGCGAATGGGATTTGGCAGACCTTTATGGTGTGAGCCGCCTCACCGTGCGCCGCGCACTGGATGAACTTGTCCGCCAAAGCTGGCTGGAAAAAAAACATGGCGTCGGCACATTTGTACGCCAACCAAGCATGGCGTCCATTGCGGCAGGCAAACTTAGCTTCACCGAGCAGATGCGGTCAATTGGACGGGAACCGAGCAGCAAATTCATCAGTCAACGGGTAACCGCTGCCACTGAAAAAATCGCTCGTGCGCTGCACATTCAGGAAGGCGATCCGATCCTTGAGATCACCCGCGTTCGTTTGGCGGACAATATCCCGATCCTGCTGGAGACAGCCTGTCTGTCAACAGCACGCTTCCCCAAGCTGGCAGATCATGACTGGTCCCTGGACGAATCGTTATATAAAGTCTTGTGCGATGAATATGGGGTCAACATTTCAGCAATGGACCACACCATCAAACCTGTGACATTAACCGAAACCGAGGCTCGCTATTTGAAAGCGCAGGTGGGCATTCCCGCGCTTTTGAGTCAGATCATTGCACTAACACCCGGTGGTGAACCAGTGGAGTATGCGTGGTCGGTATCCAATGGCGATAAAAGTGAATTTTATTTTCACTATCAACGCACAGAATAAAGCATCAAGGAGGCTCATAAAAACCATCATCCCGCTTTCGTCATGTAAATATTTCTAATTTGATCAAAAGGAGAAAATCATGAAATCAATCCGTTCGATGTTATTTGCGCTCATTGCCATTGTGCTGATCGCAAGTATAGTTGGCTGTCAGCCCAAACAGGCCGCCGGTCCTGCAACAATTCGCGTGCTGACCATGGAACAGGCTGGCCCAACAGTTGACGAAATGAATGCCATTGTTGCCGAATTCAACGAGGCCAATCCCGATATTAAAGTTGAGATCGAATATGTGGCTTACGACGCCCTGCATGACAAGATCACAACCGCAATGGCATCCAACCCGCCTGCCTATGACGTCTTCCTGGCGGATGATATCTGGTATGCGGAATTCGCCAAATCTGGTTATGTATTGGATGTGACTGACCGCATCAGCAAGGATACACACGACAAGATATTTGCCGCTGCGTGGGATATCACCACAGTGAGTGGTAAAGCATACGGAATGCCCTGGCTGTTGGATGAAATGTATTTCTTCTACAACGAAGACCTTCTTAAACAGGCCGGCTTTGACACTCCTCCTGCCACATGGGAAGAGTTGATCGCCCAGGCCAAGGTTATGAAGGAAAAAGGCATTGTTGAATACCCGATGGTCTGGTCCTGGGGACAGTACGAAGCCGCCATCTGCGACTGGGTTGTCCTACTCTACGGCAATGGCGGTTCCCTCGTGGACGACAAGGGCGCGCCCGCTTTCAATAACGAAACCGGTGTGAAGACTCTTAATTGGATGGTTCAAACAATTGATGATGGTTATACGAACCCTGCTTCGGTCTCTTATGTGGAAGAGGACGTTCGCAATGTGTTTTCGCAAGGCAAAGCCGCCTTCGCGGTGAACTGGAACTATATGTATGATCTGGTCAACTTTAACACTGAAGAATCACAGGTCACGGGCAAGATCAAGATGTCGCTGATCCCCGCCTTTGAAGGCTCTGGTGTGAAAAGTGCTTCCATTAATGGCTCCATGGGCTTCTCTGTCGCAGCCACCTCCGCCAATCCCGATGCCGCGTGGAAATATGTTGAATTTCTCACCTCCGAGAGTATCCAAAATAAATACTCCGCCCACCTTCTTCCCATGTGGAGCACCAGCTTTGAAGGCGAGAATTTAACGAAACTTCAGGGCTATACTCCTGCCAATGCAGTGACCGTGCCGATGTTCAATGAGCAATTCCCATTCGCGCACGTTCGCCCAAAGGTGCCTTATTATCCCGAGGCATCCAAGTCCCTGCAGCTTGCCTTGCAGGAAGCATTAACCAAGCAAAAAACTCCTGAGCAGGCGCTGAACGACGCCGCCGCGAAGTGGGTCGAATTAGCCAAGTAAAATCGTTCATTCCAGAGGATGGGGACGAATAGTCCCCATCCTTTTATGGAGAGGTCATGCAACGTAAGCGAACCCTCGCACAACAAGACATGCTAGTTGGCTTTGCGCTGATCCTGCCCAGCTTTCTTATAATCCTGGGAATTTCACTTCAGCCGATCCTCACTACTTTATATCTCAGCCTGTTTGAAGTTCCACGCGGGATCAATCTTCAGAACACATTCATCGGGTTGGGTAATTACATTTCGCTGCTAAGCGAGCCGATTTTTTGGTCCAGTATTGGGCGCACATTTTATTTCACCGTCATCTCGGTGGGCATTGAACTTGTGCTTGGTCTTGCCATTGCACAACTGATCCACGCGCACCCGCCCGGCTGGCAATTCCTGCGGACAAGCCTCATCATCCCGTGGGCTGTGCCAACGATCGTTAACGGCACCATGTGGCGTTGGATCTACAACGCCGACTATGGTGCACTGAACGGGCTCTTGTTTCAACTTGGACTTATTGATAAATATATTCCCTGGCTCACAAAACCAGACGTGGCAATGAACCTCGTCATCCTTGCAGACATCTGGCACAGCGTCCCCTTCATCGCCCTGATACTACAAGCTGCGCTTGCCACCCTGCCCGCCGACCTTGAAGAGGCTGCGGCTGTGGATGGCGCCACCTATTTTCAATACTTTTGGTTCATCCGCCTGCCTTTGCTTCGCCCCGCCATCCTCGTCGCTTTGATCATCCGTACCGTGGAAGCCTTCCGTGCCTTCGACATTATCTACGTGATCACCAACGGCGGTCCTGCCAACGGAACAGTGACCATCTCCTACCTGACCTATCTCGAGATGTTTACATTTGGTCATGCAGGGCGCGGTTCTGCGCTCTCCTTCCTCATCTCGCTTGTCACCTTGACCCTGGCGTTCATTTATATTCGTATGCTGTACCGCCCTGAGGAAAAACAGTGAAAAAGATCCTGCGCATCATCCTGCTCTCGAGCCTGGTCCTGCTGGCTTTGCTTTTTATCTACCTGCCCGTGGCCTGGCTGGTCATCTCCAGCATTTCATCACGTTCAGAATTGCTTTCAACACCCATCCACTGGATCCCACAACAGCCTACTTTTCAGAACTACATCAACATTCTCTCCCCTTCCCAGGGGACATCTGAAGTCGCAAAAACTTTCCGCATCACCTTGTGGAATTCCTTATTGGTAGCATCCTCAGTTACGCTAATCGCATTGACCTTCGGCTCAATTGCCGCCTACGCGCTCATCCGCCTGCGTTTCCGCTTCCGCCAAACCTTATTGATCGGCATTCTTGGCACGCGCATGATCCCCGAGATCTCACTCGTCATTCCACTTTATCTATTCGCCACACGCTTTGGATTGTTCAATTCCCCCGCCATCCTCATCATCACCTATCTGAGTTTCGCCCTGCCATTTGCCATCTGGCTCATGGCGGCATTCTTCGAATCCATTCCGGTCGAGTTGGAAGACGCGGCGCGCATTGATGGCTGCAATCGCCTTCAAACACTTTGGCGAATTATCATGCCCATCTCCGCACCGGGGCTTGTCTCAACCGGGCTCTTCGTTTTCCTCACAGCCTGGGATGAATTTTTCTTCGCGCTTATCCTGACCAGCACCGTCAGCGCAAAAACTGTTCCGGTTGCCATCGCCGAGTTTACAGGCCGCTATGTCGTTGATGTCGGTGGGATGATGACAGGCGGCGTGTTGGCCGCAATCCCCCCTGTACTGCTCTCCCTTATCTTCCAGCGCTACATCGTGAGCGGACTAACAGCCGGGGCAGTGAAAGGATGAGTCAACCAGTTGCCATCGGTATGGATATTGGGGGGACTCATGTCCGCGTTGGGGTGTTTAACTCGGATGGACACCTCCTCGGCCAGCATGAAGCGAGCATCGCAGCCATCGCACCCGAGAACGGACTCAACCTGATCGAGCGTTTGATACAAGAGTCCCTTGATTCTGTCATCTCGCCATCCCTGCTGGGAATCGGGATCGGATGCACGGGTCCGCTTGATACAGTCCACGGGCTGATCAACAACCCCTATACGCTTGAGGGTTGGAACAGCGTCCCGATCGTTGAGCGGTTGAGTAAGACCTTCAAAGTTCCAGTGCGCCTTGAGAACGATGCTGACGCAGCGGCGCTTGGCGAATATTGGCAGGGCGCGGGACGTGAAGCAAAGCGGCTTTACGCCGTCACTGTTGGAACGGGCGTGGGCACATCCTTGATCGTGGACGGAAAGATCTATCGCGGATTGGATGGTTCACATCCCGAGGGCGGGCACCAACTGATCGACCCGGACGGACCTGCATGTTATTGCGGCCACCGCGGGTGTTGGGAAAGCCTGATATCAGGGCTGGCAATTTCAAGGTATGCCCGGGGTGCGAAAGATAACGGGCATCTCCTGGCCATGGCTGAGGGAGATCCGAACCGCATAAACGCACGCCTGGTAACCGAGGCAGCACGTGCAGGCGACCCCGCCTCTCTCGCGATCATGCAGAAAGCCGCGCGTGATTTCAGTTTAGGAATTATCAATATCATTTCTTTCTTTGTTCCTGATGTGCTCGTCTTAAGTGGCGGCGTAATGAAAAGCGCAGACTTGTTCCTGCCGACCCTTGAGCAAACACTCAAAACCCCCAACCCAATGGTGCCGTTTGACCGGGTACACATCCTGCCTGCTAAGCTGGGATACTACGCCGGGTTATATGGCGGCGCCTATATGATCCTAAGTGAGGCTATATGACCAACAATCCCTACATCCAGGATATTCTCGACCAGCCAAATTCGCTAAAAACCGCGCTGGAGCAATTTGACCCGGCAGCGCTTGCGCCATTTGCCGAAGCCATACGCAATAACGAATTTGACCGCATTCTCATCACGGGCATGGGCGGCTCACTGTACGCCTCCTACCCTGTTTGGTTGACCCTGGCCCAGGCGGGGCTTCCCGTTCTTTGGGTCGACACCGCAGAATTGATCCACCATACACCCGCATTGGTGACAGCAAAGACATTACTCTGGATATTTTCACAATCAGGCAAGTCTGCCGAAATCATCTCAGCCCTTGACTTTGGGCACATCCAAAAACCTGCGGCAGTGATCGCAACCGTCAATGATCTTGAAAGTCCGCTCGCAAAAGCGGCGCAGGTTCAAATTCCCATTAATGCAGGAGCCGAGCATACTGTTTCAACACGCACCTATGTCAACTCATTGGCAGTGGGCCAACTCGCCGCGCTGGCTTTGCTTGGCAGGGATGTTGAATCTGCCCGCGCCGAACTGATGCTAACGGCATCTGCAATGGGATCCTATCTCGCAGATTGGGAAAGCCGCGTTCAGCAGATCGGCATAACCCTTGGGTTTCCAAAACGCCTGGCGATCCTTGGGCGTGGTGCCTCACTCGCCGCCACCTATACAGGCACGCTTATTTTGGGCGAAGCTTCCAAGTTCATGGCTTCCCCATATCAGGCAGGTGAATTCCGTCACGGTCCGCTTGAACTTGCCACATCTGATCTAACAGTTTTGATCTTCGCCGGACCCCAGGAAACACGCGACCTAAACCTGCGCCTGCTAAACGATCTGCGCGGATATCAAGTCAACGCGTTCTGGGTGGACTCAGAAAAGAATGAATGGCAAATTGAGATCCCCCGGGTTCCAGCCATCGGCATGCCATTAATGGAAATCCTGCCAATTCAATTACTGACCATCCATTTTGCAGAACAGATCGGTGTGGAACCTGGTAAATTCTTCAGGACGGGTAAGATCACACTTGCAGAATAAATACCACCATCGACCGCCGCCTTGACTTGAAAGCCAAAAAGATATGTGTGGATGTGCCTCTGGATACACGCTGCCAAGGGCTGACCAAAAAGCGATGTTCATCATCGCTTTTTCATCGTTCGGTTTATATCAAATATCCCGCTTCGGGATTGGAGGATGCCTACGCCAGCCAGTCAGGCCCTGCATCTTTTTTATGCTAAAATACCATCAAGTCCAAAATAAGAAAAACTGAAAGGCGCTTATGTCTCCCCGAAAATTTTCTCTTGACCAGTTAGACTACGACATCATCCAGGCGCTTCATAACAATGCACGGGTATCCGCCTCCGAGATCTCACGGGTTACCAATACCAATGAGCGTACCATCCGTAAACGTATTGACCGCCTGATAGCAGAGAATGTTTTTCGCCTGACCGCCATCATTGACCCGACCTCGTTTGGATATGTTACCGCCGCGGACATCCTGCTTGAAGCTGACCCGGCTATGGAAGATGAAATTGTACAGCGCCTGTTCTCCATGCCTGAGATCACCTATGTGGCTTTCGGACAGGGGTCACAGGAGATCTCGATTGAAGCGCGTTTTAAAGACAATGACGAACTGCGCGAATTCCTTCGCAAAACCCTGCCCTCCATCCCTGGCGTGACTGTCAGCCGTTATGCCCTCGTGCCGCGCATCCTGCGGAATATTGATGAATGGGTTCCCCCAAAGGAAGATTTTGGCATTAAAGAATAACCCAGCCGCCCCGAGTTTACGGGGCGGCTTTATTTTAATCCGTGCACAGCAGTGCGTCAGTTGATTTTTGAGCGTGACTGCATCGTCCCAATACCCTTTGGCAAACGGTAAATCATGACATTTATCACTAGGATTAGAGTCTTGAAATGTGTATACTCGAATTATATTCGGAACTAAGTTATTCCGTTTCGGAACCTACATAATCAAACAATCGAAAGGATAAAAAACATGACCGTCCGCCATTTCATTGACACGCAGGATTTTTCCAAGAAAGAACTGCTCGACATGATCGAACTAACCCGCATGATCAAAGCCGCCGACAAGCAGGGCTGCACACCCAAACTGCTCGAAGGCGCTTCGCTGGCGATGATTTTCGAGGAACCCTCCACCCGCACCCGCGTCTCATTCGAGGTCGCCATGACCGAGTTGGGCGGTCACGCGCTCTACCTCAAGCCGGGTGAAATCCACCTCGGTGTGCGCGAATCCATGTACGACACTGCCAAAGTCCTTTCGCGCATGTGTGATGCAGTCTTTTGCCGCTCCCTCAAACATGAGACTGTGACCGAACTCGCCAAACATGCCGAAGTACCGGTCTTCAATGGTCTCACCGATTACAACCACCCCACGCAGGTGGTCTGTGATGTAACGGCTATGCTCGAACACATGCCTGCCGGCAAGAAACTCGAAGACCTGAACGTGACCTTCATCGGCGATGCAACCAACGTGCTTTCCTCCCTGATGTTGATGTGCACCAAATTGGGCATGAACTTCACCCATGCCGCGCCGAAGAAATACCAGGCGCCCGAAGAATGGGTCAACTGGGCAAAGGAAAATTGCGCCGTTTCCGGTGGAACCGTCACCATCACCGACGACCCGATTGCCGCCGTGAAGAATGCCGATTTCGTCTACACGGACCTGTGGTGGTGGGTCGGTCAGGAAGACCAGATCCCAGATCGCCGTGCGGCGTTCATGCCCAACTATCAAGTCAACAAGACCTTGTTCGAGAAAGCTCCCGCCCATTGTAAATTCATGCACAACCTGCCTGCCTCACGCGGCGTCGAAGCCACCGACGAGGTGATGGATCATCCCCGCTCGATCATCTTCGACCAGGCTGAAAACCGCCTGCATGCTGAAAAGGGATTGCTGGTTTACTTTATTTATCCACGCCTCAAGCGGCCTTCCGAAGAACTCAAAGCCTTCCACAAGGGACAGATCGAAGCGTTCCTCGATAAGTAAATTTTCCCAGCCACGCCGTTTCTTCAAGCTGATTGAACCACTGAGCTTGCCGATCTGCCTTACTTACCTGGGACCCGGCAAGCCAGTGGTTTGAGCGTAGACCACCCCATTCTGATCAGTGTGGTCATTGGCTTAAATCTTCATCTGAACCTCAAAAAAGTTTTGACCGTAAAAGAGGAAATGATGTCTCGACTCCTTCAATCCACCCCTCGCGCCGACGGCTTTTCCATGCCTGCCGAATTCGCAGCCCACACCGGAACCTGGATGCTTTGGCCTCAGCGGCCCGACAACTGGCGGTTGGGCGGTAAACCCGCGCAAAAAGCCTTTGCGGCTGTCGCCAGCGCCATTGCCCAATTTGAACCGCTGACCATGGGCGTTAATGCCGATCAATATTCCAACGCCCGCCAGATGCTCCCAGCTCACATCCGGGTGGTGGAAATAGCCAATAACGATGCATGGCTGCGTGACAGTGGTCCGACTTTTGTAACTGATGGCAAGGGCGGCGTTCGCGGTGTGGACTGGATATTTAACGCCTGGGGCGGTTTGTTCAACGGCTTATATTTTCCCTGGGATCTGGATGAGGCCGTAGCCCAAAAAATTCTTGAGATCGAACGCGTTGACCGTTACAAAGCGCCGCTCGTCCTCGAAGGAGGCTCCATTCATGTGGACGGGGAAGGAACCTGCATCACCACCGCCGAGTGTCTGCTCAGTCCGGGCCGCAACCCTGATTTGAACCAGGATGAAATTGAAGCCCATCTCAAGAATTACCTCAATGTGGAGAAAGTGCTTTGGGTACCACGCGGCGTCTTCCACGATGAAACCAGCGGGCATGTCGATAACATCCTCTGCTGCCTGCGCCCCGGCGTGGTTGCTCTGACCTGGACGGATGACAAGTCTGACCCGCAGTACGAGCGCTCGGCTGAAGCATACGACTACCTGATGTCGCAGCCTGATGCACAGGGACGCAGACTCGAAGTGCATAAGATCCATCAGCCAGATCCCATCCTCATTACTGCTGAAGAAGCCGAAGGCGTGGATGCAATGGAAGGCTCCATACCACGCGAAGAAGGCGACCGCATGGCAGCTTCATACATCAACTTTTACCTTTGTAACGGAGGCGCGGTTATTCCCTCCTTTGGCGACCCGCACGATGCCGCCGCGTTGGAAACACTCCAAAAACTTTTACCAGACCGAAAGGTCGTC
>JAIFNG010000067.1 GCA_020047815.1 Anaerolinea sp. | reverse complement strand
CTTCGAGTTCCTTTGCTCCAATTTGCCCAGATCAAGCAAACCGCCCTGCCATGAAAACAAATTAATAAGTATGAGAACCGTAAACAGCACCGGTATTTTTTTTACCATAATCAATTTTAATTCCAAACCAGCACAGGCCGGTCGGAATAAGCAATTGATAAGCATAATTCATGTCATTCCCCATGTGGCGCCCAAGGAGAAATACAAAAGCCAGTAAAGCGCACAGAAACAAATACAAACAATAATCAAAGGCGAATTTAAAGAGCGGAGACTGCCAATCCAAGAAGTTAACGAGATCTTTGTCGATCTGCACCCCGCTCAATTCCGGTTTCTTTACCATTTGTTTCTTTGTAAGAAAAATAATGGAAACAAGCAGCATCGGCCAAAACCTAAAAAACAGATTCGACAGCTGATTCCACATGTGTGCATAACTCAACCAACTCATCGAAGAGTTGACAATTAGTACATTAAAAAAATACAGTGGGAAAAGCAAACGCACAAGAACGAATGATGCCGCCAATAACACAAAGAAGAATAACGCATACAACACGCCTTTCTTTTTTGAAACGAACAGGAACAGAAAGGAAGCGACAATCCCAAATGCCAGAACAAAATACGGCTTTGTATAGAAGGCAGCCAGGACAAGGATCGCGCTTAGAACCAGGCTACCTTTATTATTGGAATACAAAAAGGGGATCAGTACTGATGCCAGAAAAAGAAATACTCCCATGGCTGATGAAAAAGCCCCATTTCCTGCTTTGCCGATCAAGCCAATCATCACAAACGCAGACCCGATCAACGCAAGAGGAACATCTTTTCGTATTTTATAAACAACTGCAAAAACCATCATGGCTGATAATACAATAAAAGCAAACGTCACAGAGCGATGAACCAAAAGTGTATTCCCGAAAAGCGCGGCAAACGGCAGGACAGCCAGGTTATACCCCAATCCATAGATATTCATTGCCAAAGGCTGGTTCTCAAGCGTATACGGATTCCCCCCGCTTAACAAGATCCTCGTCACGACCTGGGCTGACCCTTCACGAAGTTCAATCTGATAGGGAATCGCAATTGTGACAAGTGAAAAATAAATTGACCATAAAATCGAAAGAATGGAGCCGGCAAGCAAAAATAACGATAGCGGAACGCCATCCCTTCCTGATCTGAGAAAATGAAATAATTTACCTGACTTCATATTTATCTACTCCATTAGCCAAACAAGACTTACAGTGACCATTAAGATTTTCATCCTTGCTAAAAAATCATAACATGTTAAACATTGTGTTCGATAGGGAGTAGATCCCCAGCCACCGGGCTCCGGAAAAACTCACTGTTCAACCAGGCGAACCACATCATCTGCAAAAAACACATCATATCTTTGCAAGCCCGGGTCTTTCTCCCAGGTGCCGCATAAACCGATATCTGTACCGGGTGCAGGCAACAGGTCGGTTGAAATAACGATCAACGCCTGCCGATTCGTAAGATGATCCAGAGAGGACAAAATGGTTGTTTGCGGGGCAAGTGATTTAAGATAGTTGATCAGAGTGGTATCAGCCAGACTGTGGCTATTTCTCTTAAAGAGGCCATGATGGAAGTCTGGCATCCAATCAAGGAAAACTTTATTTTCGCGGACAATATTTATGGATGACCCGGCATCGAAGCGGATCGCGATCTTTTCGTTCCCTGCGGGGCACATGACGTCCACTGCGGGCAAGGGCTGGCCCGATCCCCGGACGAGTAAAGTTCCGCCCAGAACCATGACCACGAGCAGCATGCTGAATGCCGCGCTAATATGAGAGTCCTGGACTTCCAGGTTTGGCCGGGATAATAACCCAAACTTGAGACGGGTTATGATCAGGGAGAGACCCATGCCCGGTAAAAGTCCAAATATTACGATCGAAGCGGCGTAGAGCCGGACTCGATAGGCATCGGATGGGGGCACAAAAGGGACGGAAACTAAAATGCCAAGCGCCGCCAGAGCAACGAGTCCGCTGTATGGATCGCCCGGCTTTAGCAGCCATTTTAAGAATCCCAAAAGGCATAAAGAATATATGATCCAGCGCGTGGACATGTAGATGATGCCATTTTCACTTTCAAGAAAGGAAAAGGCGCTGTACCAGCTCTGCGAGAAAAACATGGCCCAGTTATGGAGTACCCCTTGCATAAATAAGTTCGGGCTGTGAATGATCAGGTCAATGGCCAAACGGTAAATGGCCCGGGATTGTTCAGGGTCTTTTAGCAGGAAGACTTCGGGGTGTTTTTCAAAAACATGGGTGTATGAATTTCCGCCGGAAGCCAGGCCATACAGCGCCCAGGAAAAATTAGAGAACGCCGTTCCAGACGGCTCTGCCAACAGGCGAATATAGAAGGAGTTCAATGCGAAGCCAAGGACAATCACGCCCATGCCCCACAGAAGAAATCCAACCGAAATATATTTACCATCTTTCCTAAATATCCATGCCAGCCACAATACCATGAACGGGAGGATGAACATGGTTCCGGGCCGGGTATTTAATGCCAGTGTGCTCATAAACAAGCCAAAGACCGCCAGGGGCTGGGAGCGTTTCTGCATTCCCCGCCAGATCAAACCAATGCCCAGCGTCCCCAGCGGAACTCCCAGCGTTTCCGACATGCTTGTGCCGGAATGATGCCTGTAGTATATGAAAATAATTAAGAGGACAAAGACAGCCACTTCCGCGCCATGCGTGCGTTGGACCTCACGGACACTGTAGTAAGCGGCGATGGCTGCGATCGCGGTGATGATTGCCAGACTGAACATTAAATTATGGTCTGTGACCGCCATCAGGAAGGAAAGAAAGCCCGGGAAGATTGGACGCATCGCAGAGAAATGTGAAATATTCTGCCCGGCCAGGATCCGCAGGCTGTCATTATAGTAACTTGCCGCGTCAGATAAAGGGATCAATCCGCTGAGGGTCGTCGACTGTGACTGCCCCGAAGCCCAGAACCCTGCCAGCGGCAAAGCAAAAAGCGCCAGCGTGGCAGCCATGCTGAACAGGTCTCCGGCGCGCTTTGGGATGCGAAAGGCAAGGTACAGGACCACGGCGGTCAACGGGATGACCAGCCCGAAGCCGGTCCGCAGGGACATGCTGAGGGGACGCAAAAAGTTCGGGGAGCGATTCAACAGGATCAGAGCAAAGACCGCCGCCGAGATCCCCAAAAAGAGGAGCTGCAGCAGGATCGGTCCGATCTTTTGGATGGATTTGTTTGTCATCATGGGTGTTCAAGACCAAGCGGGCGGCCGTACATTTACTTCATCAAGCGCGCGGCTTTGCGTCCGATCTCAACGGCAAAGTTCGTCCCGCGGTCCCACGGGTAGACCTGACTCATCGAGGCGAAATACAAGCCCTTGATCGGTGTTTGGATCTCGGGGATATTTTTCGAATGACCCACCAGGGGCACAGGCTGGGCATAATTGGTTTTGAAGACCCAGGTTTTCCTCACCCAATCGCGCGTGAACCCGGGATTGAATTTTTGGAAGGCGGGGATAAATCTTTCCAGCAGTTCATCATCGCTCATTGAGAAATATTCATGACCCAGTTCCAAATAGTCGCCCGCGTACATGATGGTCTCGCCGCCAAAGTTCTCCCTGGGTACAAAATTGGTGTGCTCCACCAGCGCCAGGAACGGATAGCCCTCCTCCTTCGGGACGTTGAACCAGTAATAACCATCCTTTGATAACGGCTGTTTCAGCGCCAGGGTCATCACCACCGCGCCCATCGATTTCAGGTCCAGCAGACCCTGCAGATATTTTTCAGGCAGGTCGGGGCATAGCTTCGCCATCAGGCTGGGCGAGGACGTGACCAGCACCTTGTCGAAGGTTTCACCGTCCACGTTCAGGGCACCCGAAGCCTGGTCCTGCCGGATCGACCTGACCGGCGTATTGAGTCGGATATCCACGCCCATCCCGCGCAGTTTCTCCGCGAACAGGTCCGCGAACTTCTGAAAGCCCCCTTCAAAGGTGCCGAGCCGCGTGGTGCGCGCGTGCATCCGCGCCCACAGCCACGCCATGTTGACATCCTTATAGAAGGAACCGAACTTGCCGATCAACAACGGCTTCCACATCTGCTCATAGACTTGTTTGCCGGCGTACTTCATCATCCACGCATCGGCAGTGACCTTCTCCAGGGCGCGCCAGTTGTTCGTGAGCCGCAGGTACAAGCCGACGAAGCCAAAGCGGATCTTGTTCAGCCCGAAGCCCAGCCCCGGAAAGAGCAGCGCCTTAAGGATTGAGTCAAAGGGGTACCACTTGTTTTTGTACAGCATCACCGTCAGGGGACGGGGGAAGCGCACTTTGTCTTCCAGCCCCAGCTCACGGATCAAGCCCAGCATTTCCGAATCGCTTTGGAACCAGTGGTGATAGAACTTCTCGACCGACCAATCCCAGTGCGGCTCCTTGAACCCGGAAGCCAGTCCGCCCGCATAGTCTGCGGCTTCCAGAATGGTCACGTCGTGCCCCGCCTGTTTCAGATCATACGCGGCCGCCAGGCCGCTATATCCCGCTCCGATAATTGCTATTTTCATCTCATGTCCTTTTGATGTCCCGGCAGAGAAGGCGGTTCCATGGTTGGGACTCGCCGCGCCGCGACCCACTTAATTTTCTGTTTCAGCCCTCAGGGTATCGCTCCACTTCAGCCCTTCGCGCGCCATGTAATATGCGCCCAGCAGGGTGATGGGCAGCCAGAGCGCCACGTGCAGGGTCAGGGTATAACCCGCCGCCGTCGCCTGGTCCACGCCGTAGGCGGTGAGCACCGCGATCCCCGGCGCATCGAAGGTGCCGATGTAACCCGGGGCGGAGGGGATGGTGGTGGCGAGGTTGACAATGCCGTTCATCAACATCAACGCAAAGAATGACACCTGGAAATCAAAGGCATGCATCACGAACCAATACTTGCCGGTCTCCAGCAGCCAGATGATGACCGATGTAAAAAAGACCATCAACACGTTAAAGGGCGAACGCAGCGCAGCCAGCCCGTCCAGGAATTTGTGCATGATCCCGTTCACCTTCTCACGCAGGCGCAGGGGCAGGAAGCGCTCGATCATCCGCGTCCCGATCCTGGCCGTCACCTGGGGGAACATCGCCGCCAGCAGAAAAATGCCCAGCGCGCCCAGGAACACCCCGGTCCCCACGATCGCCACTTGTTGAATATTTCCCACAAAGCCGGATGCGCCGGTCAGTTTTGCCAGTTCGGGCAAGTTGACAAAGACGAACGCCAGCATGACCACGCCGTCGAAGATCCTTTCCACGATGATGGTCGCCAGCGAGGCCGAGACCGGCACGCCTTCCTTGCGCTTCAGGATCACCGCCCGCAGCACTTCGCCCGCGCGCGCGGGATAAATATTGTTGCCCATGTAGCCGATGGTGGTGATGGGGAACATGGTGCGGGTCGGGATCTTCTTGATCGGTCCCAACAGGTAATGCCATCTCCAGGCGCGCACCCACACCCCCACAAAGTACACACCAATGCCGGGCACCAGCCAGATGTAATTCGCCTTTTGCACCGTCTGCCAGAAATCATTGAGATGAAGTCCGCGCAGGGACAGCCAGATAAAAACGATGCTGATCAGCACGCCCAGCCAGAACTGCCAGTTTTTTATTCTCATAGAGCGTGATTGTACCAAAGGAAAGGGGAGGCACAGGGAAAACAAAGTAAAATCACCCCATGAAAAAATATTGGCTTAATATTCAGGATTATGTTCTTATTGTGCTGGGCGCGCTGATCCAGGCGGTTAGTTTGCGGATATTCTTTGTCCCGGCCGACCTGGCTTCGGGCGGAGTGAGCGGCGTGGCGCAGTTGATCAATCACTTTACGGGCTGGCCCATCGGCTTGATGGTCCTGGTCGGCAACATCCCGCTCTTCCTGCTCGGCTGGCGCTTTCTCGGCGGGCGTCACTTTGCCTTGCGCACCGCGCTCGCCATCGTGGCCTACTCCCTGTTCACAGACCTGCTGGTGGGACTGCCTTTCTTTGCCCCGGGCGGCGCGGCGGATTTTTTGATCAATGACCTGAAGGGTGATATTTTCCTCAACTCATTATACGGCGCCATTACCGGCGGCATCGGCTATGGGCTGGTCTATCGCGCACGCGGCACCAGCGGCGGCTCGGATATCCTGGCGCGCATCCTTAACAAATGGCGCGGGGTGTCGATGACCCAGAGTTATTTGATGGTGGATACGGCGGTCATCCTTTCGGCGGGATTTATCTTCGGTTGGAAGCAGGCGCTGTACGCCATGATCACCCTCTACGTCAGCGGCATTGTCTCGGAGACGGTGCTGGAAGGCGGCGAGACCGTCCGCGCCGCCATGATCGTCACCGCCCAACCCGAGCTGGTATCTCAGCGGGTCATCGCGGAACTGGAACGCGGCGTAACCTACCTCGAAGGCCGGGGCGGCTATACGGGGCACTCACGCCCGGTGCTGTATTGTGTGGTGAACCGCATGGAAGTCGCCGCGCTCAAAGCCATCGTCCATGAAACAGACCCCGAAGCGTTCATGGTCATCGGGGTCGCGCACGAGGCATTGGGCGAAGGCTTCAGACCCTTGAAGGAGAACTGAGCCCGCCCGGGATGAGCGTGGTCTTTAGGATTTTCGTTTTGAATACCCGAACTGACTAAGCATATTTGGGTTGTCGCGCCAGTCTTTCGAGACCTTCACGCGCACCTCGAGGAAGACCTTTCTTCCGCCCATTTCTTCGATCTCTTTGCGCGCCGCGCTGCCGATGGATTTTAACATTTTGCCGCCTTCGCCGATGACAATGCCCTTCTGCGATTCACGCTCCACAAAAATGGTGGCGGCGATGTAGGCCATGCCGTTCTCGCGCTCCTTGAATTCATCCACGCGGACAGCCAGGCTGTGCGGCACTTCATCCCGCAGAATTTTCAGGCAGGCTTCGCGGATCAGGTCCGAGGCGATGTCGCGCTCATACGAGTCGGTCACCTGTTCTTCGGGATAATCAGCGGGTCTTTCAGGAAGCATGCCGATCAGTTTTTCGCGCAGGTCATCCAGTCCCAGTTTTTTCGTGGCGGATACTTGCAGCACTTCCACCTCTTCAAGCAGTTTAAGATATTCCTCACTGCGGGCGGATTCGTCGCCGGGCGGCACCAGGTCCATTTTGTTCAGCACCAACAGGCGCGGGATGCGCGGCGGCACCTTGTTGAGCAGGTCGGCGATGCGGATGTCGTCCCCGGTCGGCGGAGCGGCAGCATCCACCAGCCACAGGATCAGGTCCACACCCTCCAGCGCTTCCTCGGCTTCGTAGTTCAGGAACTCGCCCAATTTATGGCGCGCCTGGTGAATGCCGGGCGTATCCACAAAAACGAGTTGGGCATTTTTAAGCGTCAGGATGCCCAGCTGGCGGGTACGGGTGGTCTGCGGACGGGGTGAAACAGCGGCAACCTTTTGCCCCAGCAGCGCATTGAGCAAGGTGGACTTGCCCACATTGGGGCGTCCGATGATGGCGATAAAACCTGAGTGATGTGCAGAGTCGGTCATGATGTTTTTTGTTTCCAGTTGACGACAACCAGGCTGGCGATGATCAATACAGCGCCGGCAAATAATTGCCATGAAAGTTGTTCATTGAGAAAGATGACCCCAAGGATAACACCGCCCGGCGGAAAGATATAGGTGACCATCGAGGTGCGGGTGGGGCCGATCTCGTGCAGCAGATAATAATTCAAGACAATGGCCAGACCCGAGCCAAGCACACCAAGCCACAGGATGGCGATCCAGGTGATGGGCAGGACGGGAATTTTAAACGGTGTTTCAATGAACGGCGCAGCCACCCACATGAAAATGGTGGCGGTCAGCAGCGGGCCGGCGGCGCGCACCGCGCCATCCAGATGCCGGGTGACCTTGCGCGCCCACACGGCGCTGCCTGCATAAAAGAGCGCGGCCAGCACGACAGCCGCCTGTCCAATGGCGGAGTTGTGCGCGTCGGAGAACAGGTCCTTGCTGAGCAGGATGATGATGCCGGTAAAGCCGATCAACAAGCCGATCACCTTCTGCGGGTTCATCCGGTCATCGTGCAAGTAAAAATGCGCGATGATCAGCGTGAAGAGCGGGACGGTGGCATTCAGAATCGACGCCACCGCTGAGTCGATGGTCTGCTCGCCCCATGAGATCAGGAAGATGGGGATGGCGAGACTGGTGGGTCCGAGAATGGCGAAGATCAGCCAGGTCTTGCGGTCACGCGGCCATTTGTCCTTTTGGATAAAAGCCACAGCGGCGGCACTTAACACGCCGAACAACATGCGGAAAGCCACCAGCGAGGTGGGTCCCGCTTCCTGCACTCCGAGCTTGATCCACAGGAAGGACGAACTCCAGATGATGCCAAGGGCAATAAAGGCGAGCCAATGTTTTGTTTTCAAGTTTCTCCGGGTTGAACAATGTCGGCCTGGGTAAAGCCGGGGGGGGCAATAGACAGGTTCGGGTTTCAGAAAAAACGTCCCGAAGGTAGTCATGAGACGCTCAAAAACCTCGAAATAAACCTTCGGGACGGTGCTATTGCGGAAATCGATCAGCAAGCTGCCGGGCGCTTTGGTTTGACGCGCCATAGCTCACGATGGCTGCATCCAGGTTCCAGTCTTTGTAAAGCGTCAGGGCGCGTTCCATACTCGCCATGATCCAGGCCAGCGGGTTGCCAAACACTCCCCCGCCCAGGGATGTCAAGTAGACGCGGTTATTTCCGCTGGCCGCCGAATTCAAGATCGCGGTGCAGATTGTGGCTTCGTACGCCGCATCCAATACCAGCCTGGCAAAGTCCGCCCAAAGCGACTCGTGATGCCTGGCATAAGCCACCGGCATGGCTGAACAATAGGCCTGGGTGACCAAGTGACTGCAGCCCGTGACTGTCACCTGCGTGTCCCATTGTATACCAATCCGCAGCAGCTGCCGGTATTCGTCCAGTTCCTGCGCGCTGCAAGCTTGCAGCCGCGCCGCGATCTCGGCCAGTCCGGCTTGGGATGCCAGGGCATACCCGTTGCGCATTTCCCAAAGCCGATTGCCCGCGTTATTCAAGGCCATCCCCAGGTCAGCCAGGCAGTCGAGCTGGTTCCCCGCCGATTGACCGGTCTGCCCGTTGACGCTGGCAAAATAGTTGCGGAAAATGGTCCCGGCGCCGCAGGCCATGGCGCAGGCCGGTCCCTGGGTGTGATCGTTCCCGTAGATGCCCACCCCAAACTCGGGCGTGACCTTGGGGGAGGTCATTTCAAGCAAATTGAACTGGGATGCCACCTGGAACAGCGCCCCGGCGTTGGACTCGTCCACATGCAGCGCCCTGACATCGCCCACCACTTCGCGCACCGACAACTTACCCGCGCTGTGCGCGCAGGCTTTCACCCGCTCCCGCAGTTCGGCCAAAGAGGGTGTCTGGAGGGTACCGCAAGTGAACACACGCCCATTAACCACAGACTTCAACTGGCTGCCTTCCAGCACCAAATTGTCCCGCACCTGCTCCGGGGACACCTCATGAAACCCGGTCAACTGTTCAAACCATGACATCGAACATACTCCTCTGGATAATATTGGGTAATGGATCTTATCGGTACCTGGAAAAAACGTCCCGCTGTCATCAGGCGCTCAAAACCCTCGGGACGGTGCCTGGATGTTATTTCGGAGACCACCTGATGAGCAGGAATAAAAATGGATCGTCACTCATCGCCGCCCCGCGTCCTGCATGACCTGCCGGACCCGGCCTGAGCAGCCATGCATTCCATTCCTGCTGTCCAGCTGCATTATGCCACGGTTGTATCCTTAAGCACATTGTGAAAGTATTGAGTGCGCAAGCCGGGTCATGGGTCAAGATGCGGACCGGTAACCAGCCCAAGAAGGTGGGTTATGGCTCAGCATCTGACAGAGAATTCAGTCCCCGCGCAGACAAACGACTATGCGAAAATGACCTTTTTTCAGTCAACTTGTGCATGGCATCAATCCCGCTCGTTGAGCTCACCTGTGACGGCTTTATAATTTTTTCTTTCCAGCAGACAAGATGCAAACTGCCTGTTGTTCACCCGGCTTTGTTGTTGTACTTGTATCCCTTTTTAAAGAAAGGGATACAAGTACAACAAGTCAACTTGCCCAAAATACAGAAAAATTCAGCCCGGATACAAGATGGACCCTGACAGGGTTCCAACCCTTTTTCCGCCTTTTTGTGCAGATCGCCCATGCCCAAACCATCACGATTTCGTATAGAAGATTCTAGATCCAGACCCAAAATTCATGTCGTTGCGAGCCGCCGTTCCTGCATTTTGGCGGCGCGGCAACCTCCCAACTTAATTCAAGACACTGACTGGCAATAGACCAGCCACGAATGGAAAACGAATACTCGAATATGTGACTCTCTATTCGTTCATTCGTGGT
>JAIFNG010000165.1 GCA_020047815.1 Anaerolinea sp. | reverse complement strand
TCTTTTTCTTCTCCCTGTCTTTTCCTTTTCCTTGTTCCTTGTTCGCCATATTTAGCTCCTTTCCAAGAATATACTTTTGGATGTATTTTTTATCTTCACGCGGTCCAGCGCAAAGAGATCAGCCGAACATCAAACAATACTGATCCAAGAAATCATTGGGTATCGATTTCGTCATGGCCTGCTTAAATTATATCACCAGCACGGGGGATGTATGGTGTTCTTAATGCCGGGAAGTTGTCACAAGAAATGGATGTCGTATTTGGGGGACATCGTACCCGAAGCGAAGCGAGTGGTAGGTGTCTCCGCGAAGCGGGACGGAGGGGGCAGTTCCATTCAGAACTGTTTTCTTGTCTTGAGATCATTTTTCGGCTTCGTGACGTTCCACCCTTGACACTCCTGTTTATCGGTAGGCGGCGTTTTAATTATGGCATGATTTTATCTCAACTACATCAGTTCGACTTTGATTTAGATACCAATTAGATACTTTTGACAAATCGAGTTCGACATGCAGAACATCTAGTTTGGGTGAGACAACTTCTCCGATGATATGCCCGTCAGGGTCTATAGCAATCGTTGGACTGACTTGTTCTATCGCGGCATTATTAGCACTCAGAACAAATCGCTGTGTTTCTGCTGCTCTGCTAACAAGGTGGCTTTTCCAAATAGGCTGATATGAACTATCGCCAGTTGCATTGTTTAAGTGCAAAATAATTTGTGCTCCACGACGCGCAAGCCAGCCCCATTGTTCTGGAAAACGCAACTCACGGCAGATTTGAACTCCAATTACGATTTTCTCGTCGAATATATTCAATTCAAATATGGGAAGGCTGTTGCCTGTTGAAAAAGTGCCGCGCTCATGATTGGCTAGATTAATCTTGTGATAAACCTGTGTTTTGCCATCAGGCGAAAAACCATAAGCGGCATTAAACCATTTATCATCTATGTTTACACAGGCTCCCGCCCAAACGTTTATTTTTCGTTTCTCAGCCTCTGCTCGAAGGTGTTTTATTCCATTCATCAATTCAGGTTGATTTATTTGCTTTAGAAAGGATGTGTCAGTTGAGTAGCCAGATATTGAACCTTCGGGAAATATCACCAAATCGCCAATATTTGTTTGCTCTAATACCGAATCAATAATTTCCAAATTTCTTGAGATTGATAATGAAACTGGAAACTGAGCAATAAGAGCATTAATGTTCATGGTTGTTGAATGGGCGAAGCCGCCTAACGAATTAAGGATTGATCCCAAAGAACATCGGGACAATGTGCGGCGGAAGGGGTCAATGCGAAAAGGAGCGGACTGTGCGCCGCCGCGCGCGAAGCGGTTCCAGTTGAATTAAGCCGTACTTGGAAAATGAAGCCAGGTGCATCTGGCAAATCCAACTGGTCAGGATTATATCAAACGCCCTTCTCATCCGCAGTCCAAGTCGGACTAGGCAAAACGCTCTTTGTGGAATCTCCCCTGGCAGATATGAAATGTGGGGCATAAAAAATGATCCGCCGCATGGGGCGAATCATTTTTATTATTTTATATCCAGCCGCCTCTTACAAGTAATAGGTCATTCTTTGCAGATGGGTGGCGGGGTCGATGTATGAATCATAACGGTACTCCGTTATTGTTCGATCTGTCGTATTAGAAATGGGTTATTCGGCTCGATTTCCAGCAGGCATTGAGCGCAGCGCAAGGCGCTTTCCATATCCCCGCTTTGGAAATTGACATGGCAATGCCCACGAATTTATCCATCGAGGATGGATTGCACGCTCCTCACTGCCTTTTCAGGCTCCTGTACCTTGATCCCCGCCATCGGTATCGTCACATCGATTTGCGCCAGTCCTTCTTGCAGCGCGCGGATGAAAGCCCCGTTGCCCGGAATCTCCCGGTCATCCCCCCAGGTGGTATCCACGCCGCAACTTGGCGAGCGGCTGACCCCTATTAACCCCACTACAGTGAATCCGTGCTTGCGATATTCCTCCACCTGGCAAATCACGCTGTCTGCCAATATTTGGCAGCGGGAGTTTACGTCATCCCGCTTCATTAATCCCACCACCCTTGTATTGCCCTTTTCGAACGGCTGGTCTGCTTCCTCCGCGTTTACTCCGCGGTCAAGTCCCAGACAGCCAAGCTCGGGACATGGCATTTGTATGACGCCCACTCCGCTGCGCACCAACAATTCCGCCACGGGAGTTGCCGCGCCAGGGTAGAAAGCGGTTTTGTCCATCTTTGCGTTCTGGTTGAAAATGCAATGCGCCACCAGGATTACTTTTTTGCTTCTTTGGTCTTGAAACATGATTCTCTCCTTTACCTCGTACCTCCCAACAGCCCGATCTGCCTCCGCAAAAACGGGTTATTCGGCTCAATCTCCAGCGAGCGTTGGGCGGCGCGCATCGCGCCTGCCATGTCCCCGCTTTGGAAACAAGCCCGCGCCAGTATTTCGTATCCGCCCGCGTGGTCGGAGAAAAGTTCCAGCGCGAAGTTGAGAATATCCATCGCCGGCGCGTTTCGACCTTCGTCGAGCAATGCGCCGCTCACCTTGAGAAAGCCTCCCATGTCAAAGTCATATTCCTGTGGCGCATTTGACTTCAACTCCGCATACCGCGCCCGCATTCCATCCAAACCGCTTGCGAGATATGCCGCTCCCAGTTGAGTCATGACGGAGGGGGGAATTACGTTAGGCTGATAGCCAAGCAGGATGTCCAAAATCCCGAAGGCGATTTCCTCCACGGGAGCAGGCGAAGTATTGCAAAGCACGGTTGCCCCAATCCCATGTTCGGGAATCAAAATGAAGTAGGTGCAGAACCCGACATCCTGCCCCGAATGGTAAACCGTCTGCAGCTCGCGATGGGTCTCGATGAACCAGCCAAGCCCGGCGCGTTTGTCTGGTCTGTTGGGCTTGCCGACTGCTGCACGGGGCTTCCACATGTCCGCCAAAGTGGCGGGCAGAAGCACGTTCGCTTCGCCGCTGAGGTTTGCCGCCGCCCAAAGGTTCATCTCTGCTGCGCTCGAATGTAAAGTGGAACTGGGCGCATGGGCGCGGTGATACGGATAGACTTCAGATACGCGGGTAGTCAGGTCGCTGACGTGAGGTGTGACAGACAGGGCAGGCGGGACATTTTTTCTGAAATGTGTGCTGTTCTTCATTTCGAGCGGATCGAGGATGTTCGTCTTCACGTAATTTTCGAAAGACATGCGGGAGACCCTGGCAACCAGGTCGCCCAGGACTTCATATGCCATGTTGGAATAGGCAAACCCTTCGCCCGGCGCAAACATCAACTCGACTTCCAAACTGCGGACGTACCGCTCCAATGCTTCGTCGTCCTCTTCGCGCATATCCCAGTGATAATCGGTCACATCGGGGAAGCCTGATTCATGCGAGAGCAAATGCCCGATGGTCACCACCTTGCTGAATGGGTTTTTGATTTTCAGATAGGGTAGATGTTTTTCCAGCGGGTCTGTCAGCAAGAGGTTTCCCCGTTCCAACAACTGCATCACAGCAGTCGCCGCAAATAGCTTTGAAATCGAAGCCAGATGGAATAGTGAGTTTTCGGTGACGGGTTCCCCGCTCTCCAAACTTCGCACGCCAAAGCCAGCAGCAAAGTAGGGCTGGGAATCGCGTACAACCCCAACCGCAGCGCCAGCCAAATGGTGAGAGCGGATGACTTGATTCACGAATGCGCTAATTGCTTCCTTCATCGCAGACTCCTTGAAAATACAGGGCCCTTCCCGCCCAGCCGCATCCCCTCGCGCAGATGTGTGTACTGAACTTTTGCGGGGTCGTCGAATTCGGCGCCTGGAGCTTCCACTTCAATGATCTCCCCGGCAATATCCTCAAATGCGGCGCGGAAGTGAACGAAACTTTTCAAGACCAATATTTTCATTTTGCGCGGGTCGAGACCAAATGCCGTGAAGACCGCCTGGTCTGCCGCCTGAATGCGGACGCTGGCAACCGAAATAAAGATACCGCCGATCTTGAGCAAAGCCATCTTCCCCAGGTTGATGACCATGCCTTTTGCCATCGGGCCTGTCCCTTCGATTTCGCCTTCGAGTAATTTCATCACTTGAAAAGCGGCGTGGCAGGGCTTGTGACCGGGCATCATCTTTCCACCCAGGTCCAATTCGATGGTTGTGCCTTCGCCAGCGGCGTGGGCGGCGCGCGCCGCTTCGGGGTCATACATCAAGCCGAGAGCAGCGTCTTGTACGTTGCGCCGAATCAACTCCTCGAGAATCCAAACCGAATCGGAGCCAGACCCGCCGCCGGGGTTGTCCTGCACGTCCGCCAGAATGATGGGCTTGTCTGATTTTTTTGACAAGTCAATCGCCCGCTCGATGGCGTCATCCATTTTTGTCAGGCGGGACACGAACTCTGCTTCATGTTGCAACAGGCTTTCTTTCAACTCGTCAGCCGCCTCATCCGCCTTGACTTGGGTCTCAGCGTAGGCAAAGATCGAAGGAGCCGCGCATTCGATGTCGCCGGGCGGGAAGCCCAGCATGACCGTCGCGGAGAGGACAGCGAGTTGATCAAGCATTTCGTAAATCGAGCGCAGCGGCTCCTGAAATGTAATCTGGCTGGAAGTTGGCATCAGAAACGGTAGTTGGCGGAAGGCTTTGAAAACAGGTTTACCTGTGAGCAGGTGAGCAAGCAACACAGCGCAACGTTCGCCCGTTTCATAAATATCCACATGCGGATAAGTGCGATAGCCAATCATCGCGGAAGCGAGTTCAAAAGATTCACGCGCGATGTTGCCATGTAAATCCAGCGCGGTGACGATGGGAACGTCGCCGACAATTGCGCGAAGGCGGCGCAGGATTTCCGTCTCGCCGTCTTGATGGTCGCCATAGATCATCGCGCCGTGCAGGTCGAGAAACACGCCGTCGAAAGGCGCGGAAGCGCGAAACTCATCTTCAAACATCGTCATGAGTTTGTCGAAGGTCCCGGCAGACATTTTGTCCGAGGGTTCGGCTTCCGCCCAAAGCAGGGGAACACACTCCAAGCCAAGGGACGCCGCCTTGCGCAGAAATCCGCTGGTGGCGTTGTTCATCTCGCGGCTTTGAAAATACAGGATGTCGCTTCCCTTCAAAATGCCCGGTGTGTTGATTCCGCCGCTGGCGAAATCTTCAAATGTGGTCGGGATGGGAGAGAAGGTGTTCGTCTCGTGCTGGAAACCTGCGACTGCGATTCTTGCCATGATTTTTTCCTGACTGATTAAGAAATTACCGCAAAGTGCGCGAAGATTTATAAAGGTTTTCTTTACGTTCCACATGCACTTTGCGGTTCAGAGTTTTATGAATTTCACACCCTTCTGAAGACATCCACATCCTTGACCGACAAACTCACAACCTTGCCTTGTTCATCAGGGACAAAGGTCAGGAATTCGGGCGGGTTGATTTTGTTGCGGTACTCGACCACGAAGGTCAGTCCCTGCCAGAGTTCGAGGCCGGCGGTGAAGAGTTCGGTCTCGCCGTAGCGGTGAATCAACCTGCCATCTTCGAGGCTGACCGAGATTTCGCCGAACAAGTTACTGACGTATTTTCCCGTCAACTGTTCCAGTGGCAGGGCGGGCTGAGACTCTGTCGAACGCGACGTCAGCATTCCCTGAATCTCCATCTCTGCCCCCGCCCGCCATTGACCGAGTAACGCTTTCATATCGCCGCTATAGTCGCGCTCGATTCCCAGCAGCGCGTCGAACAAATAATAGCCGAGCATCGGATGAAGCATGGTCTGGTAGACGTTGAGCAGGATCACGCCGCCGATCTTCAACTGCGGCAGGAACGCCACCGCTGCCACAAACCCATGCAGTTGACCGGGGTGGAAGACCATCTTGTATCCGCGATAATCACTGACGTACCATCCCAAACCATACGACATGATATTGGATTGCAAGCCGACAGCAAACAGCGCGTCCATCTCAGATTCATTCGGTTTGATGATCATTTGCGGGCTGGTCATTTCAGCGAGGGTTTGTGGACTGAATAATTGCCCGCTGCCATGAATGCCATCCTGCAAAAAGAGTTGCAGCCAGCGGGTCATGTCCTGCAAGTTGGATATCATCGAGCCAGCAGAATTTTCGCCGTAATCCGTCCACGGGATGGGCTGGACGGGGTCGAGCGCGCGCAGTTCGGCGGGCACGAATCCGCCGTCGAGGTTGGTGTGCGGACTGGCGATATTGTCCGCGCCCGAAGCCAGCATCTCCTGATAGGTCGCCGTGCTGGAGGTCATGCCCAACGGCTCGAAGAGATGCTTCCGCAGCAGCCCGCTCCACTTCTGCCCGCCGGCTACTTCGGCAACTTTGCCCGCCACGAGAAAGTGCGGATTGTTGTACCCGAAGCGGGCGCGGAACTCTCCCACGGGACGCAGGAATTCCATGCGGCGGATGTAGTCGTCGGCGTCGAAGACTCGGTCGCGATTCATGACGCGGATACTTCGGCCAGTTCCCGTGCGATGACAAAGCATGTCGCGCACCGTCACCTGTTGCGTGATCCACGGGTCGTACATCTTGAAATCGGGCAGGAACTTGACAATTTTGTCGTCCCAGTTCAGCTTGCCTTCATCCACCAACGCGCCCAGAACCGCCGTTGTGAATGCCTTTGAGCAGGAACCGATGGCGAAGCGCGTCGTGTCGTCCACCGCTTCGGGCTTGCCAAGTTCGCGCACGCCATAGCCGCGGCTGGAGACGACCTCGCCATTATCCACGATGGATACCGCGCCGCCGGGGATGTTCCAGTCTGCCAGCGAGGCTTCGATATACGATTCGATTTTCGAGAGGGGGAGCTTTTTCTCCATTGTGTAAAATCCTGTTTTCCGTTTTGTCATTGCGAGAAGGGCGCTTTTCCCGGCGACACTTGCCCTGGCGCGCAGTGCCAGTGAGCAATCTCCTTGTGCGAGAAAGGGATTGCTTCGCCGCTGTCGCGGCTCGCAATGACAGGCAGCCGGTGTCTCAGTGCTTCAAAAGGTCTGAACTATCTCATACGGGCGCTTCGGTTTTGACTTCGCCTTTGGTCACAGGCAAAAGCATCAACCCGCCGAGGAGCGAGCCGACAAAGACAATCAACCAGATATTGCTGTAATTGTTGCCGAACTGTTCCACCACAAAACCGCCCGCCAGCGGACCCAGGATATAACCAAGCATACGGGCAATTGCCATCATGCCTTCCAGCGAACCCAGCACGCGGTCGCTGGGGACGGCGTCCATCACCATTGGCACCTGCGGAACCCAGACCAGCGCCCACAGGAATCCGCCGACTGCCAGCGCGGGCCAGACCACCGCCGGGCTTGGGAAGAGGTAGATGACCAGCCCCATCAGCGCGAAGGAGGCGAAGCCGATCAACGAAGACTGCTTGCGGGTGATTCGTTTCAGGATGAAGCCGGCCGGCAGCGCACCCAAAATGAACGCCATGCCTCCCGCTGCGTACAACATGCCCGAGTCGCCCACGCCCATCTTCAAGACTGAAACGCCGTAGGAACTGGCAAAAGAGCCAAGTTGCCCAAAGGCAAAGTAGCTGAAAAAGACGCTCAAGTACAAAAGCGCCAGGCTTTTTTGATTTTCCTTCGGGAGCGACATCAACTCCTTGAGTGTATCTTTCGGCGATAACTGCTTCGGTTTGTCGCCGGGTTCGATTTCTTCGATCGGCGGTTCTGTGATTCTGACGGCAACGAACGAGATGACCACCGCCGACAGCCCAGCCCCCACCCAGAAGGGCAGGCCAGGATTCACGTCAAAGAGCATCGCCCCGACGATAGCGCCAATCACCCCGAACGCCGCGCCAATGAAATTGGCAATCGCATTCGCCATCGAACGGTGCTTCGAGGGGGTTATGTCGTACATGATGACATCGGCGGGCGTGCGGATGACCGCGTACGCCATCAGCATGATGACGAGCATGGCGATGAACGGGATCAGGTACGGCATCAGTTTTTCGGTCTGCCCGTTCAACTCCAGCGGAACTGCCATGACGAAGATGGGAATTAGGATAAAGGCAATGATCATGACCGGCATGGTGAAGATGATCCACGGCTTGCGGCGCCCAAAGCGGCTGCGGGTGGTGTCACTGATCAGACCAACCACCGGGCTGATGAAAAGCCCGGCGATGTTGTCGAGGGTCAAGATCAAGCCCGTCACAAACGCGCCGAGCCCAAAGCCAACCGTAACATTGACTTCCTCTCCCAGCACAAAATTGGGATTGCCCGCCTGCAGCCAAATGGGGACGTACGTGTTGTAGAGCGTCCACATCAACTCGGTGCTGGCGACGATGAAACAAACCAGCACGACCCGCCCCCAACTGAAATATTTGTTTTGATTGCTCATCTTTAACTCCTTCTTGCAGGTTTTATGGTTCGTCCCAAAGGTTTTGTCTTTCAAGATTACGCTTTTTTCAGACCTTTGGGACGTGGATTTCTACTCGATAACAACCTTTTCCATTTTGTTTAAAAATGCCGGATCGAAGTCTGCGCCATGACCGGGCGTATCGGGCAGGCTGACCTTGCAGCCGTGGAAGACCGCGCCGCCGAGGACGGGGTCTTCGGCATAGTGGTGAACCGTGTCGAGGTCGGCAAATTTGATGTTGCTCCGCGCCGCAATCAAGTGCGCCCCCGCGCTGATTCCCACGCGCGTCTCGAACATGCCGCCGACCATGCAGGCGATCCCTGCCGCTTCGCCCACCGCGTTGATTTTCAGCCCCACATGGATTCCGCCCGACTTCGCCAGTTTGATGTTGAAGTAATCGCAGGCGCCCATCTCTGCCAGCCGCGCCGCGTCGTGATGGTCGAAAATGGATTCGTCCGCCATGATGGGAATCGGGCTGAGGTCGTGAACCCGCTTCAAGCCCTTGTTGTTCCAATGCGCCACAGGCTCCTCGCAAAACGTGATGTTGTACTGTGCCAAATCTTGCAGAGTGGCAATCGCCGTGACCACATCCCAACCCTGATTGGCGTCCAGTTGAATGGGCAAGTCCATGCCGATGGCTTCCCGGATGGTTTGAATGCGGCGCACATCATCAGCGCGATTCGTCCCCAGTTTGACCTTCAACGAGCAGGCGCCTTCATCTATATAGTCCAGCGCTTTTTGCGCCATCGTCTGCGGGTCGCTAATCCCAATTGTGAAGTCGGTGACGATTTCCCGCTTTTCGCCGCCAAGCAGGGCATACAGCGGAAGCCCCGCCTGCTTCGCCAGAATATCGTACAGCGCCATATCGAACGCGGATTTGCTTGTGGAGTTGTGGACAAGAAAGGAATCAATCTCGTTCAGCCGCGGTTCGACTGCCAGCGGATTTTTCCCCAATAGAAGTTTGGCAATCGCCTTCGACGCCTCAAAACTGATGGCTTGGGTTTCCCCAGTGATGAACCAATAGGGTGATCCTTCGCCAACCCCGACCAGACCTGTGTCGGTGAAGATGCGGACGGCGATTCCTTCGCCGCGCCGCGCTTCGCCAAGCGCGATCTTGAATGGCGTGATGAAGTCCAGGTTAATTTTGTAGAGTTCGATACGGCTGATGGTGGGAGTGTTCATTGGGAAATCCTATCCTTTGCTTTGCAGGGCAAGGCGGTCTTTCATTGCCCGTTCGATGTGTTTGACAATTAAATTGCGGGTCAAGGCGGAATCCCGCGCCTCCAGCGCTTTCAACAGCTTGGTATGGTCGGCGATGTTGCGCTGTCCGTCGGCAACGCGCGTCTCACCTGTAGTCGAACTCAATAAATAACGCAGATTGTTGAAGTTGAGAAGCGGCGTCAGGATGTGGATCAAAGTCCAACGGCGGCTTGCCTGAATAGCGACCATGTGAAATTCCCTGTTCTTTTGCCGCGCCACATCCACAGACTTTGGGTCGGCGGTTGTCCCCGTGTAGGGCAGGAGTTCCTGCATTTTTTGCAACTCTTCATCGGTGATAACTTGCGCTGCCGCCCCCCATGCCAACCCTTCCGCTATCAAACGGATTTCATAGATGTCTTTCAAATCGTCCGTTGAAATATACGGAATCCGCACCCCTTTGCGGGGGACTCGCTCCGCCAGACCTTCGAGTGCCAGACGGTTGAGCGCATCCCGTGCCGTAACTTGACTCACGCCATAGGCTGCGGCAATTGCCTCCTGCCTCAGCCAATCCCCCGGCTTGACATCCCCCGACGAGAGGGAAGCGCAGATCGCTTCGTAGGTCACATCCACCGCGCGTTGCTTTTTCTCGGTCACGTTACACCTCAATTATCGATAATATTATCGATAATTGTACGACAGACTCATTCCTGTGTCAATTTTTTAATTCCGCTGTCATTGTCCCGTTTTACAGCAGCAATCCAGACTGCCTTCAGCTTGAAAATGATCAGCACAGAAAACAAAAACGGCTCCAAGCTCTGAGCCGTTTTCCCTTTCTTCTTTTCATCTTTTTTCTTGCTGATTTCTTTCACACCTGCG
>JAIFNG010000164.1 GCA_020047815.1 Anaerolinea sp. | reverse complement strand
GAGGCTTCATCCATCAACCGGATTGTAGCGAACAGCAAAATTTCCAAAGGCAGTTTCTATCAATATTTTGAAGATAAGATGGATGTTTTCAGGCACTTGATGGATATGCTCGCAAATGAAAAGATCGGATTTTTTAAGGGCAGGCATCCGCCAAGTACCCGTCTGGATACCTTTGGGTATTTTCACTGGATGGTCAAAACGGGCATGGAATTCAGTTCCACCCGCCCACGTCTTGTCCAAGCCATTAGCCGTGTTTTATTGATCGAAGGCATGTATTACGGGAAAGACTTTGCTGAATATCACCAGATGACCACTGATTCGCTTGCCGCAATGATCAAGCAAGCCATGAAGAATGGAGAACTCGACCCCAGTGTGGATGTGGACCTGGCTGTCATGGTCATGGATACCTGGATGAACGCTATTACGACCTACATCATGAAGGAAGGCATGAAACAAAAAGACATAATAAAATGGTCACAATCCGCAAAAACACAGGAAAAAATTGACAAGTTGTTGTATGTCATGGAATATGGTTTGCGAAAAACAGAATCGCAATTCGTAAGCAGCCATTAATGGAAAGGATAATCAACAGAATCGCAATTCGTAAGCAGCCATTAATGGAAAGGATAATCAAATGATCTTATATCTGCGCCTTGCATGGCGTAACGTCTGGCGGCATCGCCGTAGAACAATCATAATCATGTTGGCAATGGGTCTCAGCCTCTCTCTCATGATGTGGTATGACGGTTTGATGGAGGGATTCAATCAAGCCATTTACGGCAATGCAATCCGTGTCCTCGGCGGAAACATTCAGATCCACGCTAAAGGGTATCGCGCCAAAGTGGACAGCAACCCGCTTCTCCCTCTGACCGATGATCTGGCCGCCGTTCAAACAGCATTATCAAACCCTCAAGTGATCGCCGCCACACGGCGTATCGTCACGGGAGGAATGGTCACCAATCGCGAAGGAGCATTCTCACTTGAGATCATCGGCATCGAACCTGAAGCAGAGCTGCCCGTCAGCCTGATCGCAGAGAACGTCACCGACGGACGCTGGCTTACCACAGATGACCAGGATTCAATCCTGATCGGGCGTGGACTCGCAGATGTGATGAATGTTCAGGTCGGTGACCGAGTCACACTGGTCGGAAGCGATGTCCATAAGCAGAACCGTCAGCGTACGATGACGATCATCGGCATTTATGATATCGGTGTTACCTCCACTGAAAAAGGAACGGTTTACCTTTCATTGGGCGAGGCACAAGCACTTTACGGGCTTGCCGGTAAAGCCACAGAAATCCAGGTCTCGTTAAAGCAGCTTGGCATGGAGAAAAGCGTCATTGCCTCCATCTCACCCATCCTGCCTGGATATGAAGTTGAATCCTGGGAACAGAACTATCCCGAACTCGGCACTGCCGTCAACAGAAAAGATTCAGTGATGAATATTTTCAGCGTCATCATCATCATGATCGCGGGTATCGGTATTCTGAATCTCCTGCTCATGGCTGTTTATGAACGCACACGCGAGATCGGATTGCTTGGCGCAATGGGACTCAAACCGCGTCAGATCGCCACGTTGTTTATTCTCGAAGGGACGCTGATCGGGGTAGCTGGCGCGGCATTGGGCGTGGTGCTGGGTTTGATCATCAACGGCATATTGGGACAGGTCGGCATGGATTTCGCTTCATATGCCGATATGACCGACTACATGGCTTTGATCAGCGGGCGCGTTTATCCCACACTTGGCTTGGATAGAGCGCTTTGGCGTGTGATCACAGTCATTGTCATTTGTACGCTCGCCGCATGGATACCCGCCCGCGAGGCTGCCCGCCGTGAGCCTGCCGAAGCTCTGCATTATGTGTAATTTATCCGCACCTAGCAAAGTCGAAGCTCCACACCAACATCCTTCGACTTAGCTTAGGACGAAGTAAGGTAACTTATGATCCAACTATTTAAAATGGCATTTCGTGATCTGGGGCGCAACAAACGTCGTTCCATACTATCCGCCCTCGCAGTTTCTGTTGGGATGACGCTGCTGCTTTTGATGGCATCAGTGCTGGCAGGTGAAATGCGTGGTGCGCTCCAGAACAGCATTCAACTCCAAAGCGGACACTTGCAAGTGCGCGCCAAGACATATGAAGAAAATAAGATCAGCCTGAAATGGGAAGACTTGATCGCAGATCCCCAGCAGGTAATCGCCAAACTGACAACCATCCCACAGGTCAAAGTCGCAACACCGCGTTTAATAGCAAGCGGTATTGTTACGCTTAAAGATAATTCGAAAGGTGTGCAAGTCGTCGGTATTGATCCCACCTCTGAAGCAAACCAGATATTTCGTCAGGGAATTCTCGCGGGAGATTTTCTCACATCCGATGACCGGGAAGGCATCATCATCGGCAGACCACTAGCAGAAAAATTCAATGTGCAGGTTGGAGATCAGGTCAGTTTATTGATCAACAGATCCAGCGGCGATACGGATGAGCAGCTATTCACTGTACGCGGCATCTTTACCACAAATACAATGAACTACGACGAAAACACGGTGTTTATGCCGCTCGCCAAAGCGCAGACATTCGCTGACGCAGAGGATCATGCCAGCTTGATCTTCGTCATGCTACAGGATCAATCTCAAGCTGATGCCGTCGCTGCCGCCCTGCAAAGCTCCGATTATCAAATAATTACATGGTTGAAGTTAAACGAACTCACCGTGCAGCTCGAAGACTTTGCGAACTCGTATATGTATATTTTATATCTGATCATCCTGGGAATCACAGCTACGGTTGTTGTCAACACTCTGGTGATGGCTGTTTTTGAGCGCACACGCGAAATTGGCATCCTCTCAGCCATTGGAATGAAAGGCAGACGCATCATGGCCATGTTCCTTGCGGAAGCAACCTTGCTTGCCACAGGCGGCGTCTGCGGCGGGTTAATCCTCGGCGGGCTTGTGGTCGCCTACTTCACAAAGTATGGAATTTATATTGGCGACTACGGCGTAAGCGGTATCCTGATGGGTGACACAATATATGCTTATCTCACAATGCAGGACGTAACCTCATTGACTCTTGTCACATACGTCATTACTCTCATCGCTTCGCTATATCCAGCCACGCTTGCCGCGCGTATGGAGCCTGTTGAAGCTTTACATGGAAAATAAACCGCCAAGATCTGATAGATTTCATGGTGATGCTGACAGCTTGGAATCCTGTGAAGCAAAATCTGTCTGGTTAATCAAGACTTTGTGAAAACCTGTCAGGTCTTAAACAAGGAGAAACAAAATGGAAGTCGCAAAACTCACAAACATTACCCGCAATTTTAAAGTCGGTGAAGTGGAAACACGCGCTCTGCGCGGTGTGGATTTATCAATTCAATCCGGGGAATTTACAGCTTTGGTTGGTCCCTCTGGTTCCGGTAAAACCACTCTGCTTCAGTTGATCGGCTGTCTCGACCAGCCCACCTCTGGCACTGTGGTCATCAATGGACAAGATGCCACCAGATTGAGTCGCAATCAACGCGCAGATTTACGCAAAGCTGAGCTGGGATTTATTTTTCAATTTTTTGCGCTTATCCCCACTTTAACCGCGTATGAAAATATCGAGATGCCCCTGCTCCTCCATCGTCAAAAAGAGAACGAACGAAAGAAACGTGTGATGGAATTACTCAAAGGCGTCAGCCTCGAAGATCGCGCTCATCATCGCCCCGACCAACTCAGTGGCGGACAACAACAGCGCGTCGCCATTGCCCGCGCACTAGCCACCAATCCTCTCATCGTCCTTGCTGACGAACCCACCGCAAACCTCGATACTGAAAACGGTAGACAGGTAATGGAGATCATGAAGAGGCTCAATGAGGAAACAGGCGTCACTTTCATCTTCGCCACCCATGATCCACGCGTCATCAAATACGCTGCGAGGGTGGTCACGCTCGAAGATGGATTGATCGTAAAAGATTTACAGGGGTAAAACTTTCCCTGGCAGGTGTCCACTGAATCGCTGATTCCAAAAAAAATCCTGATCTTCAGAGTCTCGACCAACCTGCGTCTTCATAAAACCTGTACAAAACCTGTACAGTCTGATAAGATCGGGACATTGAAAAAAGTAATACTGCAAATAGTGCATGGAGATAAATATAATGAAAAAGGCTTTTTGGATATACACCAGCGTTCTAGCGCTTATACTTTCAGCATGCGGTGCATCTGCCACATCAACGGCTATTCCCACCGTAGCGCTGGATACGGCAGCACCGTCATCCTCTTCCGGGAATGCGTCTGCTTCTGCAATCGTTGTCCCTGTTAAGAAAATTGAATTGTCATTTCCCCTGTCAGGTGCAGTAAAAACCGTTGAGGTAACAGAAGGAGATTCAGTCACCTCAGGTCAACCGCTGGTCAGACTTGAAACCGCGATCCTTGAAGCAAAAGTCAAGGAAGCAGAAGCAAAGGTCGTCACCATTAAAACGCAGCTCGCGTATTTAATCCGCACCGGTACGTCTCAGGAAAGATACGATGCTGCACAAGCCGATATTGACAGCGCGCAAGCACAGGCGGATATTGTCAAAGCACAACTCACACAAGCCACACTCACCGCGCCTTTCGATGGCACAATCGCATCGGTTGAAATTTCACCTGCAGAGTTTGCCAACCCGGGACAGATCGTGATCGTAATGGGCGATCTATCGCACTTCCAAATTGAAACAACAGACATGAGTGAAAAGAACATCCCTGATATAAAAATTGGACAAACTGCGACCGTATTTATTGAAGCGCTTGATCAGGATTTCAGCGGCAAAGTGGTTGACATTGCCCGTTTCTCTGAAACAGTTGGCGGCGATGTGGTTTTTAAAGTCACCATTGAACTCGATGACCAGCCTGAAGGTTTACGCTGGGGCATGAGCGCCGAAGTAAATATTGAAACAAAATAGTGAGACTCTCATGAAGAAATTATTATGGACAGCGTCCCTTGTGTTGACCGTGACTCTCGCGGCATGTGCAGGTGCGCCGACCGCCACCCCGCCTCCTGCCGCACCTGCAACTGAATCCGCCCCTACAGGCTTGATCCTGTCTGACGGTGTAGTTGCTTCTGCCGAAGCCGTACCCCTACAGGATACACAAATCAGCTTCCGTATCCCGGCACCAGTGAAGGAAGTTCTTGTCAATGAAGGTGAGGTGGTGGCGGCAGGTCAAACCCTGATGACCATCTACTCACCCGACCTTGAACTTGCTGTCACATCCGCCGAATTAGACATGCAAGCTGCAGAATGGGAATACCAATATTGGATCCCCGCCCGCCTCGACCGTCCACCAGAACGACGCCAACAAGCCGCAGCAGAGTTGGAAGAATCACGAGCAAAATTAGAAACTGCAAAAGCGAACTTTACGCAAACCTCCCTGGCAGCGCCATTTAATGCAGTTGTAGTGGACGTCAAAATACAACCGGGTCAATTTGCACAGGCAGGTCAGGTTGTAATTGTCCTTGGCGACCTTGCCCACATGCAGATCAAAACCACAGACCTGAGCGAGCGTGATATACCCGCAGTGCAAATGGGTCAAACTGCAAATATTTACGTTGAAGCATTGGACGCCACGGTCACGGGCAAAGTTGTACGAATCTCACCCGTTTCAGAAACTGTCGGCGGGGATGTGGTCTTTCCTGTTACGATCGAGTTGGATGAACAGCCCCAAGGTCTGCTATGGGGCATGAGTGCTGAAGTCGAGATACAAACAAAGTAAACAATCAGATCACTTTCTTAAAGTACCTGAAGGTCCAAACGATGGAAGTAAAATAAGAGCGTTGGATAACCCCAGCGCTCTTATTTATTAATGACCCATGGATAAAAAAGGAGAACACCATGACCAAGATCACCGTCATCGGAGCGGGCAGCGCATCATTTGGAGAGAACACGCTTGCCGCGTTGATGCGCTCAAAAAAACTTCGCGGTGCGCATCTCGCGCTGGTAGACCGGAACATCCAAAGCCTTGAAATCATCCACAGACTTGCAAACAGACTCAACAAGGAATGGGATTCGGGATTCACGATCAGCGCCCATGCAAATCACAAAGACGCACTTGATGGCGCAAACTTTGTTGTCTCCGCCATAGAAGTCGGTCCGCGTGAAGAGTTATGGAAATCAGATTATGAGATCACCTTGAAATACGGTGTACAGCAACCCTACGCTGAGAACGGCGGACCCGGGGGATTCATTCACGCCGCACGCAACATCACACCGCTAATGGAAATTGTCCACGACATGGAAGAAGCGTGTCCCAATGCGTGGTTCATCAATTTCACCAATCCCATGGTGAGGATTTGCGATGCAGTCAATCGTCACAGCAAAATAAAAGTAGTTGGATTGTGTCATCAGATCTACGCGGGTTATGGCATGGTGGGATGTGCGCTTGCGAAAGACCTTGGCATCGAAATCCCTGAAGGGCTGGACGGCATGCAAGCAGACATTATGCAGCATCCGTTACAGCAAATGGTGAAGCATCAGACACTCCCCCTGATCGACATCCGTGCCGCAGGAACGAATCATTTTTCCTGGATCATATCCGTGCATGACAAGCGGACGGGGGAGGATCTGTATCCGCTTTTGAGAAAACGTTTCTTTGAACTGGATGAAAAATTTGAACCGCTCACCCGCCGCATCTTTCACGACTTTGGCATGTTCCCTGTTCCCGGGGATACCCACCTCTGTGAATACCTCCCATGGATGAGCGATCCGGTCACAAAGCCCTGGGACAAGTTCAAGATCCGCTTGTATGATTGGGAACTTATGGCTGGCTTGCGTGATTTCAGCCTTGACAGACTCAATGAAATGGCAAATGGCAACATGTCTGTTGATGGCTTGCGCGACGCAGACTCTGAAGGCGCGCTGGAGATGATAGAGAACATTACCTGCGCAGGAGAGCATTATCATCTCGCAGCCAACCTTCCAAATGCAGGACAAATAGCCAATTTACCCCTGGGTGCAATTGTCGAGACCCCGGTCATGGTAAATGGCGCGGGCATTCATCCTGTTCACATGGGCGCTTTACCTGAAGCCATTGCAGAACTTTGCCGCCGTGAACTGATGACCTCGCAATTGGGCGTGGATGCCGCCGTGGAAGGCAGTTACGAGAAAGCGCTGCAGTGCCTTTTGCTTGATCCTGTGATCCACGATCTTGATTCTGCCAAGCACATCCTGGATGATTATTTAAAAACATACAAGGAACACCTGCCACAATTCTAAACGAGCCTGATTGAACAGGCGGTTCACACACCATAAAAAGCCCCGAGAAAAGAGGCGCGGAACAATATTCCGCGCCTCTTTTCTTAAAGACGTTAATGACCTTAATAACCTTAATGAAACACAAACAAACACATCAAAAGCATTCAATAATATTTTAAGATAACTGTATATTCAAAAACCTTTACATAAATCAATATATAGATACAATGGATATGTAAATAATGTTTTTATTTATTCAACAACATCGATCACACATACAACACAAGATCGTAAATGCATATTTATAAAATTAAAATAACAAACAGAGAAAAACAACAACAAAGGATTGATTATGTATATTTGCGTATTGGCAAGCCTTCCAGACGATAACGATATCCCCTACGACCCATCGGCATATATGAACGGATACCGGTGGAAACAGCATCTCGTGCAACCGAGGGATGTCGAAAAACAAATCCGTGACCTGATGGATGAAGGCGTTGAAGCATTCATAAACCTGTGCGATGGAACACCGGATGATGCGCTTTCAGGCATTGCTCTGGTGAATGCACTTGAAAAATATAACGCCGCTTTTACTGGTGCGGATTCAAAATTTTTTGACCCCACGCGTGACGAAATGAAAAGCGCCGCACGCCGCGTTTCTGTTCCCACGCCGAACTGGATCTTTGTAAGCCGCGTGGAAGATGCCGAGAAGATCGTTAAACGCCTGAAGTTCCCCATGCTGGTCAAACCACCGCATGGTTATGCCAGTGTGGGTATTCGCCGCAATTCACGGGTTGAGAATATTGAACAATTACGCGATCAATTAAAAGTTGAGATCAGTGAGTTTGGACGCGCGTTAATTGAAGAGTTTATTGAAGGACGCGAATTCACCTGTCTCATTGCAGAAAATCCTGACGACCCCAAAAAGCCGCTCACATTCACACCTGTTGAATTTATTTTCCCAAGCGGCGAGTCCTTCAAGCATTATGACATGAAATGGGTTGAGTACGAAAAAATGTCCGTGGCTGTTGTGAATGACCCTAAAATTCAAAAGACCCTGCGCGAGCAGACCATGCGTGTCTTTAAGGAATTGGGCGGCAATGGCTACGCCCGCTGCGATTACCGCATGGATGCCAGCGGTACGATCTACATGCTCGAGATCAACCCGAATTGCGGCATTTTTTATCCGCCTCATGAGCCAGGCTCGGCGGATTTCTCCCTGCTGAATGACCCGACCGACCATACCAAGTTCATGAAACTGATCATCCGCAATGCCCAAATGCGACAGGCGCGCATCGCTGCGGAAAGAATGATCAAGCGCCAGCCCCGCAAACGCATCATCGAAGTCGAGCAGATGGCTTACACCTAAATAAAAATGGACACGGAAAACGTGTCCATTTTTATTGAGTCAGTGGAGGAGAGATAATCACCAGATACGGCGAACTTCCTGCAACAAGTGGCTGCCGTGAACACTGCACACCAGCGCAAGTGTCATATAATGCGCGTGCAGTAATATCAAGTCCTGTTTTCCCCTTCGACCAGACTTGCTCCCTCGCTTGCCTTACAAACGTAAACGCTTGCGTCCAGGCCTGAAATCTTCCTGTACGCGGCGGAAACGGCATTAGTAAACTCCTGGGTACTCTCCGCATGTACAAGCGCCACTGCACAACCGCCAAAACCCGCGCCGGTCATCCGCGCACCGTAGCAACCGGGTTGTGACTGCGCACATTCAACAATTTGATTAAGCGCTTCGTTGGTCACTTCAAAGTCATCCCGCAGGCTGACATGGCTGGCATTGAATAACTCGCCCAGACGTTGTACATCTCCAACTTTCATCGCCTGAACGGCTTCCAGGACGCGCGCGTTCTCTGTGATGACATGCCTCGCTCTCCTGGTAACGACTTCGCTCAACCCGCTTCTTTTTTCAAACTCATCCACGCTTACATCACGCAGCGCTTTTACCCCAAACCAGCGCGCTGCTTCTTCACATTGGTTCCGCCTCTCGTTATAAGCCGAATCCACAAGTCCGCGCCGGGTGGATGTATCCAAAATCACCACAGACGAATTTTCGGGCAGGGGCGCATGTTGATATTCCAATGTACGACAATCCAAAAACAATGCGTAGCCTTTCCTGGATGCTGCACTGGCCATTTGATCCATAATGCCGCAATTGACACCAACCCAATCGTTCTCGGCTTTCTGAGAGATCCTTGCCATTTGAGCCGCATCCCACGCAAACCCAGAACCTGCCGCAAAAGCACGTGCCGTTGCAAGCTCCACTGCGGCGGAAGATGACAGTCCTGCGCCACGCGGCACGTCGCCTGTCATGACAGCATTGAATCCTTTCAGTTCATATCCCGTCTTTTGCAAGAAGTATGCAACACCCTTAATGTATTCGCTCCAACCCTCACCCTTTGAGAGGGATTGCAAATCAAAGACCGAATCAACATCAAGATCAAGGGAGCGGATGCAGACAGTGAAATCAGTCCGGGGTGTTAATGCAATCCACACCGCATGATCAATTGCCATTGGCAGGACAAATCCATCGTTATAATCGGTGTGTTCGCCAATCAGGTTTACACGTCCAGGTGCGCGGACGATAAACTCAGGTTTGGCATTAAAATAAGCGGAGAAAGATTGCTCGAGAGTTTTCGTTTCCATAATCGCATTTATACCATAGAGGCACTGTGACCGAGCTTGAGTTGCTTGAGAAATATGAACCTGTTTTACGCTTTGCGAAAAGCGAGCGTTTTTTTCCAATGGCTGTCGATGCTTATGTGCAGGGGTGTTCACTCTTTGCAAGCGGACCGCAGGGCGTGATGGAACTGATCCCCAAGAACGATGAACCGCTGATCACGCGGATCGGAAAGTTGAAAAGCGATCAGTTTTATCTGCGCTTCATCAACAAGACACTGAACGATTCTGACGTGTGGGTTTGGCTGGCGGTTCTTTCAGCGTTGGGCATTGCAGCAGGAGGGTTCACTGCGGGCGCAGCAGGGGTGGAAACCGCGCTTATTGTTGTATTCATTGCCGGCTCAATCCTATTTATGCTTGCATCTCCAGTCCGATTAAGGATCATTCCAGCCGCAGCGGCGGCTTTATTTTTTATTACGCTTGAAATTGTGCCCATCTGGTTTTTTCTTCACCGGAGCAGATACATCAGCATTGCGGTGGAATATTTTATCCTTCTGCCGATCTATTTGGTCGTATTGTTCTATCTTTCTGTCCGGACCATGAAGTTCATCCTTGAACATATTATTCCTGAGGGACCGGGCCTGGTTATGGATGTTCTTTCACAAGCCACCGAGAAGATCGCGCAGGAAGCCTATTTGAAGTACATGAACATACTTGAAACAAATCCCCAGCCTGTTTATTATGGACGTGTTCTTTATGAAACAGACGACAAATCAAATCACTGGACGATCCTGCAGTATCATTTCTTCTACGCCTTCAATGACTGGCGGCTGGCTGCAAACGGCATGAATCATCACGAAGGGGATTGGGAAATGGTTGCGGTTTACTTGAAGAATGATGATCCGTATGCGGTTTTATTCTCACAGCATGGCGCGGGCGACATAAAAAAATGGGGAACGGTGGATGTGGCGGCCGACCCAAATGGAGAAAAAACAACACACCCGCTGGTGTATGTTGCACTTGGCTCCCACGCGAATTACGGCAAGCCTGAGGTGATCCGTTCTCCAACCATATATAAAGCGGGCAGGATCCAACAAATACTCTTCTGGATCGATGGGCTGATCCACTATATATTTTTATTACTCAACCCAAATCAAAAGGCGCGCCAGATCGCTTTGAAAGAGATTGCGGAAAAGGGGGCAGACCTTCTTACCCAGGATGCTTTTGCTCATTTGCACGATGAAACCGATCATTTTATGGTCAGCCTGCCGATGGAAATGGCGACAGGTGATGGGTACCGCGCTGGCTACAGAAGCGCCTTCCTACATGAGCGCATGATGAAATCAGAAAGTTACCTAAAGCGCAGAAAATCCGACCGCAAGACAACGCGGCCGAAGATGAATGACTGGAAGCGAAATTTCATGAATTCAGAACCTGATTGGGTACAATATAAGGGTTTGTGGGGAGTCAAGAGCTGGCTGATCGAGGAGTCGGGACCGCCTGGTCCAAAATGGGACAGACCCAGGAAGGATCAGGCTGGGGTTAATGAAAGAATGCGCTGGGGCAAGCCCTTAATCTGGCTTGCTGAATTGGAAAAATCTTAGCATTAAGCACCATCAATTAATAAGGAGAAAGCCATGTCTGTTCCACAAGTTCTCGAAGTTGCTATCGGTCTTATCCTCGTTTTCTATATCCTGGGTGCCATTGTCTCGCTGATCACGCAGTGGATCAATGAGTTTTTTGAAACGCGCGGCAAGGCGCTGGAACGGTATCTGGTTAAAATTGTCGGCGACAAAAAGATAGGCGATTTTATCAGCCTCCCACAACTGCAAGCGTTGCGTCCTATCCGCTACAAGAATATGTTCAGTGTATTTGGCGCAATCACCGAACCTAAAAAGATCGAAAAGATACCAGTTGCCACACTGGTGGATGCGTACTTTGACCTTGCGGGGTTAACCGCAAATCAGGAATTAAATCTCCTCGAATTGGCTGAATTGGTCGACAAATTGCCCGACTCTGACGGGAAGCGGGCATTCATTCGCTGGATCAACCAGGGCGTGACCAGCATCGAAGACCTGCGGAAGCGCACCACGGCTTACTTCACAGGCATCCTGGAGCAAGCTGCGTCAACATTCCGCGCGAATGCCCGCAGTTTTGTTATTATGATGTCGATCGGCATTACCGTTCTGTTTGGCACTGACAGTATTCAACTGGCAAAGACGCTTTGGACAAATGCAGAATTGCGAATGCTTGCTGTTGCCAAGGCAGAAGTGGTGGCTGCCCAGGAAGGATCAAGCGCAAGCATTGATGATTTGATCCGGGAACTGAGCGACCTCACAATCAGGATCGGCTGGTGGAACACGGATCATCCTGCGGCGGATGCCGCAGTAATGGATTGGGTTTTGTTCATCATTCTGAAAGTAGTCGGACTTGGCTTGACAGCCGCCGCAGTATCACAAGGCTCCTCCTTCTGGTATGACCTTTTGAAAAAAATAACTTCACCTTCGACAAGCACCAGCAGCAGTAAGAGCAGCGAGGGCAGCAGCAGCAGCAGCGCAAGCAGCAGCAGCGGATAGATGTACGATGGGAAAATAAATTCCGAGGTGATGAGCCTCGGAATTTATGCGGTAAAATCCGTCGGTCAAATCAACCATTTATAGTTTTAGGAGAAAAGAACATGATTACTATTCGCACTGATATTTTCAAACTCGGTGATAAATTCGCCACTTTATTGGGTGATGAAGTAAAAGTTGGACAGACAGCCCCGGAATTCACTTCTGTTGTTCCAGGCTGGGGGCCGGTAAATCCCCTGCAGGAATCCAAAGGCAAGGTGATCATTCTTTCCGCAGTGCCTTCATTGGACACTGATGTATGCGACCGCGAGACACGCCGTTTTAATGAAGAGGCAGCAAAGCTGGGAGAAGACATCATTATCTATACCATTAGTACGGATTTCCCCATGGCGCAAAAGCGCTGGTGCGGCGCAGCGGGTGTGGACAAGGTGAAGGTTGTCTCGGATGTGCTTGATGCCGAATTCGGTATCAAGTATGGTTTGCTGATCAAGGAACGCCGCTATCTGCGCCGCTCAGTATTTATTGTGGGTCGCGACGGGAAATTGGTTTATGTCAATTACCTGCCCGTGCTGGGACAAGAGCCAGATTACGATGAAGTGATCAATGCAGCAAAAATGGCATTGAAGTAAACAAGGACCACAATCCGATCTCGAATCCTGTCACACTGTTGACGGGATTTTTTATGCAAAAAAAACTGACAGGCAGAACGTGGAGGATGTATGAGCGAAGCAAGAAAAACCTTCTGGGATGGCGTGCGCGCGGAGTTACCGTTGCTGGTGGGCGTATTTCCCTTCGGCATGATCTACGGTGCGCTAGCCCTGGATGCCGGACTTTCCAAAGGGGCTTCGCAAATGATGTCTTCCATTGTGTTTGCAGGGTCGGCGCAATTTGTGACAACGCAGCTTGTTTCAGACGCTGCTCCCGCGCTGGTCATCATCATGACCATTGCAGTGGTTAACCTGCGGCATATGTTATACAGCGCGTCTCTCGCGCCCTATTTAAAAGACCTTTCACTAAAATGGAAAGTGCTACTCTCCTATTTATTGACAGATGAAGCCTACGCCCCAAGCGCACTTGAATACGAGCGGACGGGAGTCAAGCCAAAAAGTCATTGGTTCCTGCTGGGCGCGGGCTTCACGCTCTGGTCCATCTGGCAGATCAGCACCGCGTTTGGAATATTCCTGGGTGCCGCCATCCCCGAAAACTGGCAACTGGATTTTGCCTTACCCCTGACGTTCATTGCGATGGTGGTTCCCGCCCTAAAAAATCGTCCGATGATCGCAGCAGCAGTCAGCGCAGGAATGGTTGCACTGGCTGCCTATGGACTTCCATTCAAGTTAGGGTTGATCCTCGCCGCAATGACCGGCATTGTAATCGGGACAGTATTTGAGGGTAAAAAATGAACATCTGGCTGATTATGCTCATCGGTGGTTTGATCACATTTGGAATGCGGTTCTCCCTCATCTTTTTATTCGGCAAATTTGAAATTCCGGAAACCATGCGCAAGGCGCTGCACTATGTCCCACCTGCCGTGCTTTCTGCGATCATTTTCCCTGAATTACTTTATCGTTCCAGTCAAATAGATTTTTCACTCGGCAACACGCGCCTATTAGCCGGGGTCATAGCCATCCTCGCAGCTTGGTTTTCAAGAAACACTCTGCTTACCATCCTTACGGGGATGATTGCCTTACTTCTCCTGCAAGCGGTTATGGGTACTTGACGCCTTTTCCCTTTCCCCGTAAGATAACCCCGTAATAGAACAAAAATTCACTCACCACAAAAATTTAATTCTTTTCCTTTAATTACACAAGCGATCTTCAAGGATAAAAGTTTTGGAGTTAATATGGAACTTGGTATCGTTCGAAAAATAGACATTGACCGCGAAATGCAACAATCCTATCTCGATTACGCGATGAGCGTAATTGTGGCGCGCGCCCTGCCTGATGCCCGTGACGGACTCAAACCGGTACAAAGGCGCATTCTGTACGCGATGTACGACATGGGGATCCGTGCGGATTCGGCATATAAAAAGTCTGCCCGTATTGTAGGTGAAGTGCTTGGTAAATACCATCCGCATGGTGACTCAGCAGTGTACGAAGCAATGGCGCGCATGGCACAGGATTTCTCCATGCGAACGCTGCTTGTGGATGGTCAGGGAAATTTCGGTTCTGTGGATGGCGATCCGCCCGCAGCCATGCGTTATACCGAAGCGCGACTCACCTCTGCAGCGCTGGATATCCTCTTTGACCTGAATAAAGACACGGTAAATTTCGTTCCGAACTTTGACGATACTCTTGATGAGCCAAATGTACTTCCCGCCGCACTGCCCAATCTTTTGGTTAATGGCGCCACCGGCATCGCCGTCGGGATGGCAACATCCATCCCGCCACATAACCTCAGCGAAGTCGTGGATGCACTCGTCTATATGCTCGAAAAATGGGATAAGCTTGATGACATTGATGTTGAGCAGTTGATGAAATTCGTCAAAGGTCCTGACTTTCCCACGGGCGGTCTCATCATCCAAGAGAAGGGGGATGAGGGAATCGAATCTGCGTATGGTACCGGGCGTGGAAAAATCACGGTGCAGGCGAAGGCGCATGTCGAAGAGATGGAGCGCGGCAAGAACCGCATTATAGTGACCGAACTTCCGTACATGGTCAACAAATCCAGTTTGATCGAACGAATTGCCGAGCTGGCGCGGGATGGACACCTCGAAGGTTTGTCTGATCTGCGGGATGAATCTGACCGACAGGGCATGAGAATTGTCCTGGAAATGACAAAAAATGTCGAACCTGAAACTGTTCTACGTGAACTCTACAAACGCACTCCAATGCAGACCACCTTCGGCATTAACCTACTGGCGTTGGTGGATGGTGAACCCCGGACCTTAACTTTGAAGCAGGCGCTTCGTGTGTACGTTGAACACCGCTTGTCGGTCATCAAACGCCGGGCTGAATTTGATCTGGCAAAGGCGAAAGCCCGAGCCCACATCCTTGAAGGCTATATGGTTGCATTGAAAAATCTGGATGAGATCGTCGAGTTGATCCGTTCCGCGCCCGATGTGGATGCCGCCCGCTCAAAATTGATGAAACGCTATAAGTTGAGCGAGCTCCAAGCCAACGCAATCCTCGATATGCAACTACGACGCCTCGCCGCGCTTGAACGCAAAAAAATTGAGACAGAATACAAGGAAGTCAACGCCACCATCAAAGACCTGACCGACCTGCTGAAAAACCCCAAGCGGATGCGCGGCGTGGTGGCAGATGAATTGCTAAAGGTGAAGGAAGCTTACGGCGACCGCCGCCGTACCCAAATCATCAACCTTAAAGCAGGCAAGGCCGCCAAGTTGTTAACCGCCACTGACCTAATTCCAGAACAAACTGTGTGGGTCGGCGTGACCGAAGACGGACTGGTCTCACGGACACACGATGACAAACAACCCAAGCATTCAGGCAATGACGCGCCTCGATTCCTGGTCAAGGCTTCAACAACCGACACCATCTTTTTTGTGAGCGAACTCGGCAAAGCGGCTGCAGTTGCCATTCACCTCATTCCCGAAGCTGAAAAATTAAGCGACGGCACGATGTATTTCAAAATCTCTCCACTGACCGAAAACGACCCGCTCACAGCAGTCTTATCAATCCCATCTGTTAAATCGTCGCTTGGGGAAGAAACCTGCATACTCACTGTTACCCGCTTCGGCATGATCAAGAAGACACTCATCAGCGAACTGCCAGGTCCCTCCGCACAAACCTTCACCCTCACCCGCGTCAACGACGGCGATGCGCTGATCGGGGTCGCTCTGACCGACGGCAGGAAGGAATTGCTGCTTGTTACCGCTGGCGGCATGGCAATCCGCTTTAAGGAAGATGACGTACGCCCAATGGGACTTGTTGCGGCAGGCGTAAACGGCATGAAACTCGAAGATAATGACATTGTCATCGGTGCAGAAATCCTGCCCGCCGAAGGAGAAATCTTCCTGATGACCAGTGACGGAAAAGCCAAGCGTGTTGCCGAAAAGGAGTTCCCAAGACAGGGACGTTATGGCAAAGGTGTAGTTGCGTGGGACCTGCCCAAGAAAGTCAACATTGCAGGGGTGGTTTCCGGCAAGCCAAATCACATGGCAACCATCCATCTCAGCAAAGGAGCACCCAAATCCACACGGCTGGATGCTGTTACCATTCGCAAGCGCGCCGCCACAAAGGGTGACACCGTTGTGGAAATAAAAGCGGGCGACGAAGTTTTGTCCGTGAATGTCGGCTGGAGCGTGGAAAAGTTCGTAAAGACAGTTAAGGAAGAGAAGAAAGAAGTAAAGAAGAAGGAAGAAATAAAAAATAAGAAAGCGGCCGAAAAAAAGGCAACTCCCACAAAGAAAACAGCGGGAAAGAAGAAAAAATAAATAACCCCGCCTGCCGCGACAGAGCTTCCTGATTTGATAATTCATAAATTGCCGAATCAGAGCCATTGAGGTATAATTTTACGCCACTAACTGACAGCCAACTCCCTGCAATGGGGTTTGCAATCATCATTAAAATAATAAGGAAGTATTTCGAATGGTAAAAAGAACATACCAGCCCAAGATCCGCCGCCGCGTGCGTGTACACGGTTTCCGACAACGCATGTCCACTGCCGACGGGCGTAACGTATTAAAGCGCCGTCGCTTGCGTGGTCGCCATCAATTAACGGTCAGGTCCAACGAGCACGTCAAGAAAGTCCGTTGGTAAGTCTCTGCGGGTTGTAGTGCAGAGATACAAGAGGCGCGGGTGCAGCGTAAATTTCGTCTGACCCGATCTGAAGATTTCAAGCGGGTGCGGCGAACTGGTAAGTCTTATGCCCACCCGCTTGCTGTGTTAGTTGTACACGCCAGTGAAACATCCACCCATGCGCGTGTTGGTGTTATTGCAGGCAAAACAACAGGCAATGCAGTTCATCGCAATCGAGCCAAGCGGCTTTTACGCGAAGCACTGCGACCCCACTTAAAATCTTTTACATCTGGTTGGGACTTGATCCTGATTGCCCGTCCGCCGCTTGTAACTGCCACGCTAGCAGATACCCGCGTTGCGTTGGAAAACTTATTCCGACGCGCTCAAATCCTCCCTGCGGATGAATCCTGAAGAAGATATCCATTCACATGAATATTCCAGCGAACCACGGCTGCGTGATATGCCGCGTACGCTGTTCAACGTGCCACGCATTCTTTTGCTGGCATTGATTCGTTTATACCAGATGGTGATCTCACCTGGATTGCCCGCCAATACCTGTCGCTTCTATCCATCCTGCTCTCATTATGGTTATCAGGCTATTTACAAGCACGGCGTGTTGAAAGGCTCTTTGATGGCAACGTGGCGCGTGTTGCGCTGCAATCCATTCAATTCAGGCGGATACGACCCCGTTCCCTAGCGATTTTTGTCATGACAGTTCATTATCTGCCATGAATGATGAGGAGAAGTAACCAACTTGAACACAAAACGACTGATACTGATTTCGTTGATAGCGCTTGGCGCAATTTTCCTGAGCGCCTGTTCGGGAGCACCAGTAGCCAATAACTGGCACGGACTCGCCGCAGATACAGAACATGCCTACATTTCCGGCGGCTCTTTTGTTTATGCTGTAGACCTGAAAACAGGCAGTGAAGTTTGGCGCTATCCTGCCGAGGCTGATAGCAAATTACTATTTTTTGCCACCCCCATCCTCACTGCAGATGGTCAACTTCTGATCGGCAGTGCGGGGACAAATCATTCCTTTGTCAGCCTTGACCCTGCCACTGGCAAGGAGAAATGGACAGCATCCTTTACCAAAGGCAAAGGCGCGTACCTGGCCTCTCCACTCGTTGTAAATGAGACTATCTATGCGCCCAACACCGATGGTTTCGTCTATATTCTTGATTTGAGTGGTAATGAAATTGCAGACCCCATAGAGCTAAGCGGCGCGCTTTGGTCAGCACCGTCCACGGACGGCAGCTTGCTCTATGTCACCTCTCTTGATCACAATTTCCATATCATTGATATTGCCACTGGCAAGACCGCCCCTGCCATTGACCTGGGCGGCGCCGTCCCGAGCAGCCCTGCAGTTGGCGCTGATGGTGTCTATGTCGGCTCATTTGCTGCCACGATCGAGTTCATTCAACCCAATGGCAGCCATGAAGTCATTGCCACTGCCAAAAACTGGATCTGGGGTGCACCCGTGTTGGACGGCGATTTGTTGTATTATGCAGACCTCGACGGCAAAGTCTATTCGCTTAATGCCGCCTCTGGTGTTCAAAATTGGGGTATCCAGCCAGATGGTCCCGTTGTGGCGAGCCTGCTTGTATCAGGTGACCAGATATACGTTGGTACTGAATCAGGCACCCTCTTCGCTTTGGATCGTGAAGGTAAAACCGTCTGGGAAAAAGAATCTGGCGGCGCGATCTATACCACACCCGTTGCTGCGGGTGATTTAATTCTCGTCGCCCCCTACCAGGCGGAAATTGCCCTTGTTGCGTATGACACGCAAGGCAAACAAGCCTGGACGTTTGCGCCAGAGAAATAAGGAAACTGACCCATGTGGGATACCATTATCATCAACCCCATGACCAACACTTTATTGTGGATCTATGACATGCTTGGGCATGGTCCACACCTGTTTGGTTTGGCAATCATTCTTTTTACCATCCTTATCAAAGTAATTACCTGGCCTTTGAATGCCTCGCAGGTAAAAGGCGCGCAAGCCATGCAGGAATTACAGAATGACAAGGATTGGCAGGAAATCCAGAAGAAATACGCAAAGGACAAGGAAAAACTTGCCCAGGAACAAATGCGTGTTTATAAGGAAAAAGGCATAAACCCCTTTGCATCCTGTCTGCCGACTCTCGTTCAATTCCCCATTATCATTGGTCTATATCAAAGCATTACACACGCGCTTTCTGCAACGCCGTTTGACATGCTCAAACTTGCGCGTGCCATTTACCCATTCCAGAATGTGGAAAATATCATTCCGCTCAACAGTAAATTTTTATGGATGGATTTGGGACGCCCTGAATCCATTCAGATCCTGGGCTTTGGATTACCGACCCTTGCGATCATTGTGGCTATTACCACTTATATCCAGTCCAAGTTGACCATGCCGACTTCGACCAACCCCAACGACCAGAGCGCCCAAATGTCCAGCATGATGAGCATTTACATGCCGCTCCTGCTCGGCTGGTTTGCGTTGAACTTTGCATCAGGGATTTCAGTTTATTTTATTGTAAGTAACCTGCTGGGTATTGTTCAATATGCCGCAACAGGACGCGCCAATTGGAGCAACCTTTTGCCCGGCGGCAACAAAAATAAAAAATCTTCCACCAAAAAATAGGGAGGCACGATGAGCGACAGAACGACGCTTGAGATTATTGCCCCAACTGTTGAAGAAGCCCTCTTGCAGGGATTATCTCAACTGGGGCTCACGGCGGATGCGGTTTCCGTTGAAGTGTTGGATTCAGGCAGTAAAGGACTGTTTGGACTTGGTGGACGCCAGGTCCGAGTGCGTTTGACCGTAAATCCGCTGCCGGGGGAGGTAGAAGCTGCCTCGTCACCCAAACCAGAACCTTCCAAACGGGCTGAGTTAGCAACAAAAGCGAAGGAACCAAAACCATCGCCCAAGCCATCGGCTAAACCTGAACCTAAACCCGAACCTAAACCTCGCCGCACAGAAAAAAAACCTGTGCAACCAGAAGTAGTACCTGCCACCGTCAAAAAAGACGACAACCAACTCACTGACCCCATCCTCGATACAGCAGAATCAATCATCTCCAAAATGATCAACTATCTGGGCATGAAGGCACAGGTCTCTGCTCATTTTGATGAAACCAGCACAGATGACCGCCGTACGATCCAAGTGGATATTCGCGGCGACAACCTGAGCGCGCTCATTGGACGCCACGCCGAAACGCTAACCGCCTTCCAACACGTTGCATCGCTGATGGTTGGCAAGCAGACCCAACAATGGGTGCAGCTTGTGGTGGATGTTGAAGGCTACCGCGACCGCCGTGAAAAGCAAATTCGCCAACTGGCCCTGCGCATGGTGGATCAAGTCATCAAGACTGGACGCAAAGCCACCCTGGAACCTATGACCGCCAGCGAACGCCGCGCCATCCACATTGAACTGCGTGGACACCCCGCAGTCACCACTGAGAGCACCGGCGAAGAACCACATCGCAAAGTGGTTATTCTGCCAAAAGAATAAAGTGTGCGAAATAAACCGAAAGATCGCCGAAAGGCGGTCTTTTTCTTTTCCCCATCTTCATTCATGGCTCATCCTTTCATCCACCCCTACGGTATAATTCATGCATGTTTGAACTTGCAGCCCTTCAACCCATCGATTATCTGATCATAGGTCATGTAGCAGCCGACATTACACCGACCGGTGTGCAACTCGGCGGAACCGTTTCCTACTCCGGGTTGACTGCACGAGCATTAGGGCTGCGGGTGGGAATTGTCACATCCTCGGGGACAGGCACGCAGTTGGATGCATTGGATGGGATACCTATTGTGAATGTACCTGCAGAGCAAAGCACAACATTCGAAAATATATATACAGCCAATGGACGCAGACAGATATTACATCATCAAGCAGCGCCAATTTTGCTGGATCATATTCCACAAGTTTGGCGAAACGCACCCATCATTCACCTTGCACCCATTGCGCGGGAATTGGACTCGTCACTGGCTGAAAAATTATCAGGTTCATTGGTGGGAATCACTCCTCAAGGCTGGATGCGAACCTGGAATAAGGATAGTCAGGTGGAAGCGACCATCTGGGAAAATAACGAAGCAGCCCTTCGGCATGCAGGAGCGGTGGTGTTGAGTGTGGAAGATGTCAACCGTAACCTGGAACTCGTCGAGGAGATGGCACACAATACCCGTATCCTGTGTCTGACGGAGGGCGAAGCCGGTGCAGTATTGTATTGGAATGAAGATCGCCGCCGTTTCCGTCCGCCTGTGATGAATGAAGTGGACGGGACAGGCGCAGGCGATATTTTTGCGGCGGCATTTTTTATACGCCTATACCATACACGTGACCCGTGGGAAGCAGCGCGATTTGCCACACAACTCGCAGCACGTTCCGTAACGCGTGCCGGTTTGAATGGAATTCCCACTACGCAGGAAATCGAAGAATGTTTGATGGAGGTTTTATCTTGACGAAGATTTATACACTGGTAAATCAAAAGGGCGGTGTGGGGAAAACCACAACCACCATTAATCTTGCAGCTTATCTGGGACAGTTAGGTCAGCGTGTACTGGTTGTAGATCTAGACCCGCAAGCCAACGCCACATCCTGCCTTGGCGTGGATAAAATGGGCGTGTTGGGCGGAACGTATGAAGCCTTGTTGGGCGATGCAAACATTGCATCCTATGTATTGTTGAATGAGCGGTTGAAACTTTCCCTGTTGCCTTCGTCTCCATCGTTGGCTGGCGCAGAAGTTGAATTGGTTGATGAACTGGCACGCGAAGTCCGATTGCGAAAAGCGATCGAGCGGCTTGCAGATATATACGATTATGTCCTGATCGATTGCCCGCCTTCACTTGGACTTTTAACCGTGAACGGGTTAATGGCCGCGATGGATGGGGTGATCGTGCCTGTACAATGCGAATATCTGGCACTGGAAGGGCTGGGGCAGTTAACGCAAACCATCGAGCGCGTGCGTTCCCTGCTTTTTCCTGAATTAAATGTTCGCGGGGTTGTGTTGACCATGTTCGACAGCCGCACCAATCTTTCCACCGATGTTGTCGCAGAAGTGAACAGACATTTTCCAGACCAGGTCTTTAAGAGTGTCATCCCGCGCAGTATCCGCCTTGCAGAAGCGCCTTCATATGGATTGCCGATCTCAGCCTATGCGCCCACCTCCGTCGGCGCGGTGGCGTATGAAGCCCTGGCACGAGAGTTGTTGATGAGTGATGGTTCGGCTTTGGGTAGTTAACATCATGATCTTATCCATGGATCTCGCCAGTGATCTTATTTATACAATCTGTGGATAAAAACTGATCATTTATAAAAAAGGATGCAGAAATGGCTCAAAGAACAGGCCTCGGTAAAGGGTTGGAATCGCTTATTCCCACAGGCGGGAAAAACCCGCCTGTTTCCATAGGTTCGCATGTTGGCGGCGTGCATCAGGTGGCAGTGGATGCGATTCAGCCCAACCCGCGCCAGCCACGTATTCATTTTAAGGAAGAAGATTTGGCGGAATTGGCGGCATCCATCCGTGAGCATGGGGTCATCCAACCGCTGATCGTCACCCCCAAGCCAGACGGCACATTCACGCTCATCGCGGGCGAGCGCCGCTGGCAGGCTTCACAAAAAGCAGGCTTGCGGACTGTCCCTGTAATTACACGTGAAGCAAATAACCAGCAAATGCTCGAAGTTGCACTGATCGAAAACGTGCAACGCGCCGACTTGAACTCGATGGAAGAAGCCGAAGCCTATCGACAGCTGGTGGAGGAGTTTGGTCTTTCGCATGAGGCGGTTGCAAAACGTGTTGGAAAAAGCCGTGTAGCTGTCACCAACACCCTGCGTCTGCTCGGACTCGCAGACGTAGTCAAGCAGGCACTGGTGGATGAAAAACTAACAGAAGGTCACGCGCGCGCTTTGCTGGCATTGTCCACGCAAAAGGCGCAAGCATCCGCCATGCAAACGGTTATCAATCTCTCACTCAGTGTCCGCCAGGCCGAGGAGTTGATCAGAAAACTTGCGGGACAAAAACCGATCAAGGCGAAGAAACCAAGCCGAAGTGCGGATGTAAACGATGTTGAAAAACGCCTGCAAAACAGCCTGGGCACCAAAGTCGCTTTGAAGCATGGTAAAAAAGGCGGCACAGTAACCATCTATTATTATTCAGACGAAGAGTTGGACGCGCTGCTGGAAAAATTGATGTAACGAAATAAAGGCGCGGCTATCGCGTCCTGGCCTGGGTTATCGTCGGGCTGCAGAATGTCCGACGATAACCCAGGAATATAAAACCAAACATGAAACTCCTATACAACGCAAATATTTACACGCTTGATGAAAAACAGCCAAAAGCCTCTGCCGTGTTGATCGCCGGCGGGCGGATCATTGCCGTGGGCAGGAAAGATGCCATTGAATCTCTTGCGCATGGCAGGGTGGAAAAGCAGGATATGCAAGGCAAAACAGTTTTGCCCGGCATGACAGACGCACATTTTCATATTCAGCATTATTCGCTTTCACTTGCAAAGATAGACTGCGACACAAAGACCAAAGAAGAATGTTTGCACCATGTAGCAGAGCGCGTAAAAAAAACCAATCCCGGCGAATGGGTTCTCGGTCACGGGTGGAATCATAACGAATGGGCGAAAAGCGGCGACCTGCCGACAGCAGACGACTTAAATGCGCTTGCGCCAAACAACCCAGTTTATCTCACAGCCAAATCATTACATGCTGCGTGGGCAAATACTTCCGCTCTAAATCTTGCGAATATCACCAGCAACACACCCAACCCAAAGGATGGTGTCATCCAGCGAGATGATACAGGACGCGCAACGGGTGCGTTGCTCGAAACGGCAATGTCATTGGTGGATCGCATCATCCCTGAACCTTCCCTTGCAGAAATCACAAGAGCAATCGAAAGCGCCCAACCTATTTTATGGAAGATGGGATTGACAGGTGTGCATGACTTCGACCGCCGCAATTCTTTTATGGCATTGCAACAATTACATGCGCAGGGCAGGTTAAAATTACGTGTGAATAAAAACATCCCCATGGAAAGCGTTGATCATGCCTTTGAACTTGGCTTGTGCACGGGTTTCGGTGATGACTGGTTGTGGATCGGTTCTGCTAAAGGCTTTATGGATGGGGCACTTGGTCAGCACACTGCCGCAATGTTTCAGCCTTACTTGAATGAGCCTGAAAACTGCGGTATTCTTAATATGGATAGCGAAGAACTTTTTGAGCATTGCCGTCATGCAGCCGATGTTGGTATAAGCATGACCGTTCATGCCATTGGTGACCGCGCCAATCATGAAGTATTGAACGCTTACGAACAACTTCGAAAATATGAAATCGAAAATGGACTGCCGCAACTACGCCATCGAATCGAACATGTTCAAATCCTGCACCCCGATGATGCGCCGCGCTTCGCGCAGTTAAATATTATTGCATCCATGCAGCCCATCCATGCGCCATCCGACATGTTCACTGCTGACCGACTCTGGGGAGATCGTTCGGCAATTGCATACGCCTGGCGGACGCAATTGAATTATGGCGCGCATCTTGCTTTTGGATCGGATGCGCCAGTAGAATCACCCAACCCATTTTGGGGATTACATGCTGCAACCACCCGCCGACGGGCGGACGGAACTCCATCAACTGAAGGTTGGTACCCCGAACAAAAATTGACCCTGTCTGAGGCTTTGTGCGCCTACACCCTGGGCGCCGCCTATGCTGCCAATGCAGAACATCGTCTCGGCAAAATTGCTGAAAATTATCATGCCGATCTGATCGTGTTGGAGCAGGATATTTTCGCCAGCGACCCCAATGACCTGTTGACCATGAATGCCAGTGCAACAATGATCAACGGAGAGTGGGTATTGCAATAAAATAATAAAGAGATGCCCATGTCACAAAACACTCCAAAACTGACCCCAGAAATGTTGATCCCCCGCATGGGAGAATATATCGTCCAAAAAGGACTGATCACTGAAGATCAATTGCAGGCGGCACTTGCCTTTCAACAGGATAAAAACGCGTTGGGCGGGCATTATTTATTGGGGCAGGCACTGATCGATCTCAACATCCTGGATCGTGCCTCGATCGACCAGGTAGTAACTGAACAGATCATTCAACTGCGAACAGCCCTGCAGGCATCCAATCACAATCTTGAACAGCGCGTTAAGGAACGAACCTCCGAGTTAAATGAAGCACTACACAGGCTTTCAGAATTGAATCAGATGAAGGCAAATTTTGTGGCGAACATCTCGCACGAGTTGCGTACTCCGCTGACCCATGTAAAAGGATATCTGGAGTTACTGGTCACAGAATCACTGGGGGGTATCTCAGAGGAACAGCGTCATGCTTTGGAGGTAACCCAGCGGGCCACCTCCAAACTTGAGAGTATCATCGATGACCTGATCATGTTCTCGCTTGCTTCACGCGGCGAGATGAGCATGAGACTGGACAAAGTGAGTATTCGTCGTGTTGTGGCGCTGTCGGCGAAATCCGCATCCAACAAAGCAGAAGAACGCGGTGTGCAAGTCCTGGTTTCTGCCCTGGATAACATCCCCGATGTGCAGGCAGATTCTGAAAAAATTGGCTGGGTCATTAATCAACTGCTCGACAACGGGATCAAATTCACCCCTTCGGGCGGAAGCGTGGTAGTCACTCTCAAGGAAGAAGGGCAAAATCTAGTTGTCATCTCTGTAACTGACACGGGAATCGGTATTCCATCGAACCGCTTAAGGGAAATATTCGAGCCGTTCCATCAACTGGATGGTTCTTCGACGCGGCATTATGGCGGGACCGGACTTGGACTTTCACTTGTCCGCGAAATTGTGGAAGCGCACGGATCGTTGCTGGATGTCCAGTCTGTGGAAGGAAAAGGCTCAACTTTCAAATTCCCATTGCTGGCTGTGCGGGGCTAACCATGGACTTACAGACCCTCTCCGCTTTGCATGACATCTTTCAGGAAGTTCAAAAACAGCAGGACTGGAGAACTGCCCTGGATACGCTTTTTGTATCGCTGCGCGATTCTTTTATTTTCGATAATGTGGCAATCTATCTTGAGGACCCACAGACAAAGGGCCTGGATGTTGTTTACGCACGCGCAGTGGGGCGCGGTAAAACTGATGAAGCGGATGCGGCATGGGGTGAAAGCCTTGCAAATGATGTCATTGTAAAAGGCATGATGGTATTAAAGGAACCCAGACATGTTTCAGGGAAGACAGGCCGCCTGGAGTTGGCCCATTTACTGGCGTTTCCTTTATATATTGGATCAAACTTAACCGGGGCGCTGGTCTTTGTGAGATTTGGCGGACCGGACTATTCCGACTTACACATTCAAATAGCATCCTTGCAGGCATTCTGGGCTGCGGCACTCATTGAACGCCGCGATTTGCAGGAGGCACGCACTGAATTGAATTCTGTTCAACGGCAGATGCGTTTGCAAGATGATTTTGTCTCCACCATCTCGCATGAACTGCGGACGCCCCTGGGCTTTATTAAGGGGTATAGCACCAGCCTTCTACGCGAAGATACAGAATGGGACGAAGACACCCGCCGCGAATTCCTAAACATTATTGATGAAGAGGCTGACCGACTGACACGCCTGATAGAGGATATGTTGGAATCTGCGCGCCTGCAAAGCAAGACCTTACAATTTAAATTCTCACCGGTAAGAATTGACTCACTGGTGCGCGATGTGGCAACGCGCATCAATATGCACCACCCCGGGTTAAAGGTTACTTTTGATCTTGAGCCGATTCCGTCCATCCGCGGGGACGGCACACGACTTTCACAGGTCTTTGAAAATCTTTTTAGCAACGCCATCAAATATGCCTCCAATTCAGAGGTCATTGTCAGCATGCGCTATGAGCAGAACAAGATCCGCATCTGTTTTACTGACAAAGGGGAGGGAATTGCAGAGGACTACATTCCTTTTGTCTTTGAACGGTTCTACCGTGTCCCTGGTGAACGAACAGTTACAGGTACCGGGCTGGGTTTGTACATTTGCAAGCAAATTATTATGGCACATCATGGTAATATTTGGGTAGAGTCAGTGCTGGGACAGGGCGCAACTTTCATCATTGAATTGCCTGTAGAGTTAATCCTTTAATCAGCCTTCATTGTTGTTCATTTTCAAGGAGAGCGTTATGTCAAAACGAATTTTGATCGTGGATGATGAGCCTCGTTATCTGCGCCTTCTGGAAGCCAACCTGCGCACTGAGGGATATGAAGTCGCAACTGCTCAGGATGGAATGCAGGCACTGGATGTTTTCTCGGCGCAGCCAATAGACCTGGTATTGTTGGATGTGATGATGCCGCGCCTGGATGGTTTTGGTGTATGCCAGCGTCTGCGCGAATTCTCGAATGTCCCCATTGTGATCTTGACTGCACGCGGAGAGGAACAGGACCGTGTGCGCGGGCTTGATCTCGGTGCAGATGATTATTTGGTAAAGCCTTTTTCAGCAACTGAATTGCTGGCACGTGTGCGGGCTGTGCTGCGGCGCGCACACGCTCCGACTGAAGTGACCGGGCAGGCGCGCTTCTTTGTACATGGTGATCTTAAAATTGATTTTGCACGCGCAGAAGTATGGCGCGGCGAAGACCCCATATCACTTTCAGCCACCGAATACCGCCTTCTTCTCCAGTTTACACACCACGTTGGCAGGATACTCACATCAGAAGACCTGTTGACCAGCGTTTGGGGGGCAGAATACAAAAATGATAAAGAGATCCTCTGGGTAAGCATTGCCCGCCTGCGCCAAAAACTGGAAGCTGATCCACACTCCCCGCATCACATTGTCACCCGTTCCGGTTTGGGGTACCTAATGCCGCCGCTTGAAGCGTGATCTAGGTGTATGTTCCTCCATAAAGGAATTTGATCCATGCCTCAAAAAAAAATCCTTGTCATTGATGCAGATGTTGCCAGCCGCAACTTCATTGTCCGCCATTTGCTGGACCAAAAACATGAAGTCATTCAGGCTGGATCCGGAAAAGAGGGATTAATTTATGTGTGGCGTGACCGCCCTGACCTAGTGGTGATCGATCCAACAATTACAGATATTTCAGGCGAGGATCTGGCCAGAAAATTAAAACTGGATGTCCGCTCTGCCAATACACCGTTGATCGCTTTCTGCGGTGACCAAAGCATGACACGGACAAAATCATGCATGGACGCGGGGTTTAGTGAATATATAACCAAATCCGGGCAGGCAATGCCAATATTGCTGGAGACAGTCAGGCGGTTGCTGGGCATTTCGGGAATGATCGTACGACAGGGCGGGTTGTTGATGGTATTCCTAAGTGCAAAAGGCGGAACCGGGACCTCATCCATTTGTGCAAATATTGCCATGAATATTGGACAGAATCAGCCGCAAGCTCGGGTAGCGGTGGTTGATATGGTATTGCCGATCGGGTCCATTGCTCCAATTGTTGGTTATGAAGGTGCACAGAATATCGTCACAATTACCGAAATGCCGCCGGAGGAAGTTACACCCAAGTTCTTCCGCAACAGCTTAACAGAGCCCAAACCCTGGCATTTTAATTTACTGGCAGGTTCACCGGACCCGGAAAGCAGCAATCATCTGAAAGCATCCCGTATTGGAGATATCGTCTCGGCAATAAAAGAGTCCTATGATTATGTGTTGATCGACATTGGGCGATCCCTTTCGAGAATCACCCTGCCGCTCATTCAGAATGCAGACCTTAACGTCCTGATCATTAGTACCGACACAAGTACTGTGTCTTTAACAAAAACCGTTTGGAACTATATGCAAAACAAGGGTGTGAATGTGAATACAGTTTTTTCGATTCTTAATCGCGCCGTAGGACTGGAAGGTTTGAGCAAGGCAGATACAGAAAAAGTACTCGGAATACCGATCAGGGCTGCCATTCCATACCTGGGCAGCAATATGGTCTTAGCCAACAGCCAACACCAGCCGTTTACACTAAAGTACCCAAAGGATACGGCTTCCATTGTTCTTCAGGAAGCGGCAAAAGAAATGTCCACTCTGGCTCGTAATTTGCGGACAGAATAATATTATTGACTGCCGGCAGTTTACAACGGCGGTTACAAGGGATTAACGCCATGACAATCGAATATGATGAAAAAGGCAAGTTCTACACTGATATTGTAAAAAAATTACCTGTGCCGGTAGTGATACAAACCGTTACCCATTTGGTGCGCGGTTCGGTGCATGTTCGTGAAGGTGAACGACTGAAGAATGAACTTGAGCGGGCAGAGCTATTCCTCGCAGTGACCAATGCGGTCGTGTATGGCACCGATGACAAAGTTTTGTTCACTGTACCATTTATGGCGGTGCACCGCGCACAAATGATCTGGATCATGCCGATGGACGAAGACAGCCAAAAGGAATCGAGCGAATGAGCTCTCTGAAATCATCAGATACTGGCAGGCTTACAGGCCAGGATCTAATCCGGTTAAAAAAATATCTTGCCGATAACCTGATGCGCGCCCTTGAGTCAGAGGGGATATCCGTTGATCAGCGCGCCAAATTTGTCAGGCAAAATATTATTCATGTGTACGAGCAGACACAATTGAAACTGCCAGATGATCTGTGCAAACAGATCTTCGAACAGGTGATGAATGACCTGCTTGGTTTTGGGCCGATCCAATCCCTGCTGGATGATGAAGATGTATCGGAGATCATGGTCAATGGACCCAAAAAGATATTTGTTGAAAAAAAGGGAAAACTAATCAAGACCAATGTTACCTTTGATGATGACGACCATGTTTTGCGGATCATTGACCGGATCATCCTGCCGCTTGGCAGGCATGTAGATGCTGATTC
>JAIFNG010000073.1 GCA_020047815.1 Anaerolinea sp. | reverse complement strand
TCGCCTTCCACCGGCTGGATCTTCTCAACGATCTGGGGACGATACAGGGTTCCACCGTTGGCAATGGCTGCCATAAAACGTGCCACCTGAAGCGGAGTGACCTGCATGTCACCCTGGCCGATCGCCTGGTTAACGGCATTTATCTCCGTGGTCGGGTCGGTGATCTGACCGCTTTCCTCTTCCACCTGTTCGATACCCGTGGGGGCCCCAAGTCCAAAAGCGCGCGCCATCTTTGCGACATCGGTCTTGCGGTCATAGTTGAACAAGTCAAGTCCAATGTGCCAGAAATATGGGTTGCAGGAACGCATCAAACCTTCCTGCAGGGTCAACAACCCGGAAGGCTGGGTGGATGAGTCATCGCAAAAATCACCAACCGCAATGGCGTCCTGGCAGTGCTGCCAGGTCCAGTCATAGAGGATGGGATCGCCGAGTTCCTTGAATTCGTATTGACAATCATAGGTGGTATCTTTCAGATAAAGTCCACTTTCCAATGCCGCAAAAGTGGTAATGGGCTTGAATGCCGATCCAAGCGGAAATTGTCCCTGCGTGGCACGGTTGAGGAGCGGCTGGTTGTTGTTATTCAACAATTGGGTCAAGGCAATATTATTGGTATTGGTCGGCTCAAACAGGTTGGGGTCGAAATCCGGTCCCGAAGCCATGGCAATGATACGTCCCGTGTCCACTTCCATCACAACAATGGCGCCGCGGAAATATTCGATCGCCTGCTGGGCATAGTATTGCATGTTCTGGTCGATCGTCAGGTAGACCGAATCTGCAGGCTGTGCGCTGGATTGCCCAAGGGTCGAAACGATCTGTCCGTTGGGACTGACCACGCGCAGGATCCCTCCATGCTGACCGGCAAGATAATCCTCCGCCCATTTCTCAATGCCCGCCTGCCCCACCTTTTCACTGCCGTTGTAACCAAGGCGGCGATATTCATCCAATTGTTCGGGAGAAATGGACAGGGTGTAACCGACCGCCTGCGGCGCAAGTCCGGTTCTAAAATAATAGCGGGATTCATAATCGGTATACACCAATCCGCCCGGACTGATGGAGAGCAAACGTTGGGCTTCGTCGCGGGTGCCTTCGCACATGGGCAAATACCAGCCTGGACCAGAGGCATCAATTTGGTCACGAATATATTCAGGGTCAAATCCGCACAGCCTTCCCAAGTCGGTGACAAGTGTATTGATCATCTCGAGATCGATCTGGTCGGTTTGAATGCCAAACGCAAAGGCATCTGCCTGCGAGACAATTGGCAAGCCGTCACGATCATAAATATTGCCCCGCGCGGGAACACTATATTCCATGGCAAGCAAATTTCCACCTGCCAATTCGGGCAGGATCATGCCCTCGACCCACTCGACCTTCCACACACCCTCATCAAGAACAAGGTGCGAAACAATGTTACGTTGGATATCCCCCGCAAGGACGGTTTTGTAGGTGATGCTGTAGCCGACTTCAGCCGCGTATGGGCTAAGCAGGGATGAATTAACCGTAAATTCAATTTTCGAAGCGCTCATTGTATTCAACGCATCATTATGTCGTTTGGTGAAATCATCAAGGGTGATGGCATCACGGCTGGATTTCGCCAGCATTTCATACATGGCGGCAAAGTCATCGCTTTGATAAGCCTGCAAATATTGAAAGATCGCCGCCTGCGCATCAGGCGCGGGAGTGATCGCCACAGGCGCGGTTGGCAGAGGCGTCTCTGTGGCAAATATCGTGCCAAACCCGCCGAGGCCGCTTCCTCCGCTCGAACCCGCGCTGCCGCAGGATGTGAGAAAAGCCAGTATCAGAATATAGTTTATCCAGCGTATAGCTTTCATTCGTTTCCTTTTCCGTCATTCCCCATGCGGGGACAAGGTACAACCGCGCTCTTATTCTTGTGGCGGCCACCCCTTCACCCTATGCAACTGGCCACCGAACTAGCGTGCTGCGTGCACATTTGCACTGGCGGGCAGTATCAGGAGAGGCGTGAGACAGAGCGCACTCCTCACAACAGCGAGGTCATTGTGTTTCGCTGTGCAGGATCGCACCCGAAACAGGACATTCGTAACTGAGGTATTTTCGGCACGCCATTGGCACGTTGGCCAATGGTTGAACATCCAATGCGCGTAAAGCACGCACCACATGGCACATGGGCAAACCCATCACGCTTGCGTAACAACCGCGCATGGATTCCACGGGTTGGAAATCGGGATGTTGAATGGCATACGCGCCCGCCTTGTCGAGCGGATCGCCCGTCTGGACGTAGGCCGCAATTTCCTCATCCGAGTAGGAACGCATGGGAACATCTGTCACACACACCTCGGTGAGCATTTTTCCATCACGGGCACGCAGAAACGCCACGCCGGTGTGCACCTGATGAGTATGTCCGCGCAGTTGATTTAACATTCTCACGGCATCTTCACTGTCTTTTGGTTTGCCAAGAATGGAATCAACATCCACCACCGATGTGTCCGAACCAATGATGATAACGTCTTCGCCCTGCGCCTTTTCGATCACTGCCAGCGCCTTGGCTTGGGCAAGCCGCAAAACATAATCCCTGGGGTATTCGCCGGGCTGCTGTGTTTCATCCACATCTGAGACGGCGACAGTGAACTTCCAGTTCCCCAGCGCAAGCAATTGCCTGCGGCGCGGTGAGTTGGAAGCGAGTAATATGCTTTTCTTTTCTGTCACATGCAAGATTCTAACACAGTCCATTTTGACGACCTTAATTGGATGTGAGTAACAAAAGGGGGATTTTAAAGCGGAAAAACGAGCTTTTGCAGGTCCTTTCAGAATGTAAAAATAAGAGACTGAACTGAGATGCATTTGAGAATACAACTTAATCCCTATTTTTATATATTGCCCCGGTACCGCCCACCGGGGCAATTACATGGTGCGAAGTCCCTGAAATCTTTAAGGGACTTCGCACTGGTAGGTTCCATCATCACGTTGTACAATCCCTCAAAATCTGTCTAGTCAATACGGAGGCGAAATGAAGGAATTAAAGGACCGGATCCTAAGCGCGGGGAAAGTTCTAGGGAATGGAATTTTGAAAGTGGATAGTTTCATCAATCATCAGGTTGACCCGGCGTTGATGGATGCCTGTGGTCGTGAATTTGCCAAACGTTTTGCGAAAGTCGGGGCAACCAAAATACTTACCGCCGAGATATCGGGCATTGCACCGGCACTCACCACCGGGTTTCATCTCGGTCTTCCAGTTGTTTATGCGCGCAAGACCAAGCCCATCACCATGCCTGACGAGGTATATTTGACCCTTGCCCCTTCCCATACCAAAGGGCGCATGGTCGAGTTGATCGTCTCGCCGGAATACCTGGCCAACGGTGAAAAAGTTTTGATCATTGACGACTTCCTTGCTTCTGGTGCAACCATTCTGGGTTTGGTGCGGCTGGCTGAGGCGGCAGGTTCGCACATCGTCGGTATTGGTGCGCTGATCGAGAAAGATTTTGAGGGTGGACGTGAGGCACTTAAGCCCGTGGGCGTGCAGGTGGAATCGCTGGCTTGCATTAAATCCCTGGATGACAACAAGATCACTTTTGTGGATTAAAAGCTCAAGTTCTTTTCATGAAAAACCTGCTTCGGATTCCGATTATCATATGGCTGATCGGAAGGATATTTGCCCACATGAGTTTTCTCATCCCCGCTGCACGCCTGCGCGAAACCCCAAATCTGATCGCGTTCCGGCACCCCTCTCCCGGTTATAAATTTCATGTGCTGATCATCCCCAAGCGTGAAGCGGCATCTCTCGCCCAGCTTGACCCAGCGGATACCGCATTCCTCACCGACCTGTACTCCACCGTACAAAGCCTGGTGGATGAGTTCCACCTGCCGGCGTATCGTCTTATTGTGAATGGCGGGGAGTATCAGGATTTTCCGCATTTGCATTTTCATCTCATATCAAATACAGGGGCCCAAGCCCATCCGCCCCAACGGGATTAATTTATGAATTCCATTGCCATTCTCGATTTTGGTTCGCAATACGCGCAGATCATTGCACGGCGTGTGCGTGAAGTAAATGTCTACTGCGAGTTGTTCCCGTGGGATGCACCGCAGGAAAAAATCCTCTCATCCAACCCCAAAGGATTCATTCTCTCCGGCGGGCCGAAATCTGTTTATGAAGAGAATGCGCCATACATCCAGAAATTTATTTTGGAATCGGGCCTGCCCATTCTTGGGATCTGCTACGGGATGCAGGCGTTGACTCGTGCGCTTGGAGGACAGGTGGATTCTTCCGCCCAGCGCGAGTACGGTCCCGCAGAAATCGAATCTCTCATTGCCAATCCCCTGACCACCAACCTCTCAAAAGTCTGGATGTCGCACGGCGACAGGCTCACGCGCATGCCCGAAGGATTCGTTGCCCTTGCAAAATCGGAAAACAGTCCTTTCGCAGCGATGGGCGACATGCAGAGAAAATATTTTGGTGTGCAGTTCCATCCCGAAGTGCACCACACACCCAATGGAACTGAATTACTTAGACATTTTTCCATTGATATTTGTAATATCAAACCCGACTGGACACCCACCTCCATCATCGAAACAAGTGTCAAACGGATCCGGGAGCAGGTGGGAAAAGAACGGGTACTGGCGGCGGTCAGTGGCGGCGTGGATTCAACGGTGGCAGCAGCGCTGGTCCATAAAGCGATCGGCGATCAGCTTGTGACCGTGTTCGTGGATACTGGCTTGTTGCGGCACAAGGAAGGCGAACAGGTTGCAATCGCTTTGCGCGGCGGGCTTGGCGTGGAATTGATCGCAGTGGAAGCCGGCGATGAATTTCTCGGTGCGCTGAAAGGGATCACAGAACCCGAGGAAAAGCGAAAGATCGTCGGCGAAAAATTTATTCGGATTTTTGAGCGGGAAGCAAAAAATGCAGGCAAGCCAAGGTTTTTAGTGCAGGGGACGATCTATCCGGATGTGGTGGAATCATCTGCCCCGGATCGAAACAAAGCCGCAAAAATCAAAACCCACCACAACGTAGGCGGGCTTCCCGAAGACATGGAATTCGAACTCGTCGAGCCGCTGCGTTATTTGTTCAAGGATGAAGTCCGACTGGTGGGCGAAGCGCTTGGGCTGGGTCAAAGCCTTGTCTGGCGGCAGCCATTTCCAGGTCCTGGCTTGACCGTTCGCTGTCTGGGGGAATGCACGCCCGAGCGTGTATCCCGTCTGCGGGCGGCGGATTTTATTTTACAGGAGGAATTATCAAAAGAAGGATTTTTGGGCAAGGGCGGCACGGCATCGCAGGCGTTTGTGGTTTTGCTCCCTGTAAAATCGGTGGGCGTGATGGGAGACCAGAGAACGTATCAGGAAGCCGCGGCGATCCGCGTGGTAACCACTGAGGATTTTATGACCGCGGACTGGGCACGCCTGCCCTATGAACTGCTGGCACGGGTGGCAAATCGCATCGTAAATGAGGTGGAAGGAATCAATCGGGTGGTGTATGATATTACAAGTAAACCTCCCGCGACGATCGAATGGGAATAAAAATTCCCGATCTTTATTCAAGATCGAGTGGCCCTCTAATTTCGCTAAACCAAAAAGGAGCACCATGAACAATTTTAATTTTGGCGAAGTACTCACCCGCGCCTGGAAAAATATTTGGAAGCACAAGGTTTTGTGGATCTTTGGCATCCTGGCTGGCTGCGCGCGCGGCGGCGGGGGCGGCGGAGGTGGGGGGGGTGGAAATTACAATTATCAAACCGATGACCTGCCTTTTTCGGGCGGACAGGCCGGACATATGATGGAACAAGCGGCACAGTATTTTGAAAATAACCTGTGGATCATCCTTGTCGTTATCCTGGCGCTCATGCTTATCGGCTTGATCTCCTTTGCATTGGGAATGATCGGCAGGATCGGCATGATCAAAGGGACAGCACTGGCAGAGAAAGGCGTTGAGAGCATTGTATTTGGCGAGGTCTGGGCCGAAAGTCTGCCGTATTTTGGGCGTATCTTTGGCTTAAACTTTTTAACCGGACTGGCTTTCGCGCTCCTTATTATCCCGCTTGTTTTACTGGGAGTTGTAACAGCGGGTGTGGGCTTTGTGTGTTTACTGCCGATCCTCTGCCTGCTGGTTCCAATTGGATGGGCAGTCTCCCTTATTGTTGAACAGGCACAAGCCGCCATCGTACTGGAAGATCTCAGCATGATGGATGGGTTCAAGCGCGGTTGGCTGATCGTAAAATCCAATGCGGGTCCCATGGTCGTGATGGGACTGATCCTCGGTATTGGCGGAGCCGTTGCCAGCGGGGTCATTGCCGTGCCCCTCATTATTGCTTTTGTCCCAATCATTGCTGGCATGGGTTCCCTGCGCGAATCGTTTACGCCACTCTATATTGCACTGGCTTGCTGTCTCGCTTATGCGCCTGTGCTGATCGTCTTGAACGGCGTTATCAGCGCCTACATTCAATCTGCCTGGGCGTTGACTTTTATGAAACTTACGCAACCAAAAGAAGATGCACCGCTTATCTATGAGGCCAATGCGTAAATTTCCTGCCCTGCTTTTTGTTTTAAGTCTTATTCTTGGCGCCGCTTCTCCTGCGCGCGCGCAGGAGAAGCTTGCATCGGCAGAACTCTACCCCGTGGATATTTCCACCTTTCCAAAAATCACCACTTTTTTGGATGTATTTGACTCAAGTGGAATTTTTGCGACCGGCCTCAAGCCAGATGCTGTTTCTGTCACCGAGGATGGTCAGACCCTGCCGCTAGATGCGCTTAACGAGATCGCGGTTCCGCTGCAGCTTGTGGTCGCTGTCAACCAGGGGCAGCCGTTGGATGTGCGCGACCCTGCAACAAATTTTTCCCGTTTTCAACGCGTCTCGCAGGTTCTGATCCAATGGGCGCAAAGCCGCCCCACAGATCTGCCAGATGATTACAGCCTTGTCAGTCAGGCGGGACCTGTCATCAACCATGCCAACGCGGCGGAATTTGTAGTTGGGTTGACTGGTTTCCAGCCTAACTTTCGTGCCGCTGTGCCAAACCTGTTATCCCTCTCCATTGCGCTGGATACTGTCAGTGCACAAACGACGCGGCTGGGCATGAAACGCGCCATTCTTTTCATCACTCCACACACAGACGATAGGGACATTGCATCGACACTTGAGCCCTATATCCAGCGCGCAGTTGAGAATAATATATACATCTTCGTCTGGTTTGTGGACGCCACAACAACATTCACCACCACCAGTGCAGCCGCATTCAATAACCTTGCCCTCCAAACCGGTGGAAGTATGTTCCCCTATTCCGGATTGGAGCGTTTTCCCGATCCTGAATCCTATTTTTCAGGGTTACGCCGGGTCTACTCACTTTCGTATACTTCCCGTTTGCAAACCGCTGGTGAACATACGCTTAGCGCAAATGTGGAAATAGCTTCAGGGGCACTGACGACAACCCCACAAAAATTCACCGTGGATATTCAGCCGCCAAACCCATTTCCGCTTGCCACCTCCCTGCAAATCACGCGCCGAGCCCCTGAAGACGACCCATTCAATTCAGAAATGCTTTTGCCAAAAGAGCAGGAAATCGAGATCATCGTTGAGTTCCCTGATGGATTAACCCGCCCGCTGACTCGCACCACCTTGTACGTGGATGGCGTGATCGCAGATGAAAATACTGTAGAACCATTCAATTTATTTACCTGGAACCTGGAATCCTACACAAGCAGTGCCGAACACCAGATCATGGTCGAGGCGGTGGATTCCCTTGGGTTGAGTAAATCCAGTATGCCATCACCGGTGATAGTGACAGTAATCCAGCCGCCACAAGGCATTCCAGCTTTGCTGGCAAAATATCGCACACCCATCACTTTTGGGGCGATCATTTTGGCGGGATTGGCGCTTTTTGCAATCCTCCTAAGCGGACGTTTGCGTATGCCATCCATTCGTGCCGCCCAGGCTGCAAAGCGCGCAGATGCAGATCCGCTGACTCAATTGGTGTCTACAATTCTGGAATCTGAAACCCAGCCCCTGTCGGCTGCAACTGCAGTAAAAACCCAAAGACTGGGTACCCGCTCAAAGAAAACGCCAACAGTCACAAAGCCAAAATCGGACGCGGCGGCGTCCCTGATCCGCATCAATGCAGAGGGACAGGTGCTTCCAGTTACACCGATCGCACTTGTCGAACAGGAGATCATCTTCGGTACAGACCCGACGCAATGCAATCAGATCCTTGACGACGCTTCCATTTCCACTGTCCATGCACGATTGAGGCAGACTGAAGACGGCGGATTTCTTTTACTTGATACAGGCTCAATTGCCGGCACCTGGGTAAACTATGACCCCATCCCCCGGGAAGGCTATCGCCTCGCGCACGGGGATCTGATAAACTTTGGGCATCTGGTTTACCGGTTTACACTTAGGGCATTACCTGTGATATCCAAACCCACGATCACTGTTCAAAATAGTGAAGAATGATACGTTCTTCGCTTCCCCACGTGCATGTAGCGGCACTCAGCCATGCAGGAATGTCAGGCAAGCATAACGAAGATCGTTATGCGATTTCATCATTTCGCCTGAGCAGGGATGATTCGCGCCCGGCAATATTTGCCGTGGTTGCAGATGGAATCGGGGGGCATCTCGCCGGGGAAATTGCCGCAGAACTTGCCGTCAATTACATCACAGCCGGGGTTGCGGAAAGCAACGCCAAAAAACCTGTCAAAATACTTGAGAACACCATCCAGAATGCCAGCCAGTCCATCTCATCGCATTCTGCCGGCAATGAAAACGAAAATGGCATGGGGGCAACATGCGCCTGTGTATGGATCATTGAGGACAGACTTTACACCGCCTATGTTGGAGATTCACGGATCTATCTTTTGCGCGGTAAATTTATCCAACGGCTGACAATAGACCATACCTGGGTGCAGGAAGCGCTGGAAAAAGGCATCATCACGCCGGAACAAATGCATGACCACCCAAACCAGCATGTCATTCGCAGGTATCTGGGCGGCTTGAGATTGCCCGATGTGGATTTTCGGCTGCGGATAGACGATGCGGAATCCGATGAAGAATCCAGAAATAACCAGGGATTTCGTCTTGACCCCGGCGATACCATTCTGATCTGCAGTGACGGATTAACCGATCTGGTCTGGGATGATGAAATTCAAAAAGCCATCCGCACAAAAAAGGATATAAAGACGGCGGCTGAGACATTGGTTAACCTGGCAAATGAGCGGGGCGGGCATGACAATATTACAGTGGTGCTCATGTCCATGCCTAAACTGGAGGATAGCACGCAAAAAAAACGCAATATTATGGATTGGATATTGGGAACGGATTAAGAGCCCCGGCAGTAAGCCGAGGCTCTTTTGATTAATTATCGGTGCTTTTTTATTCAGCAGCGATAATTAAACGAAAAACAGAATTTTCCTTTCAACCCCAAAGATGAAGTAAACTTGGGCGGATATGACTCACGAAACACCCAAACAGCTCCCGGAAAATGAGCCCAGCATTCTCGACCTTTACAAGTCTGTGACCAAGGATTGGGTTTCCTTTTTTAATTTTATCCAATCCCTGTGGGATGCGCGCCGCCGCGCTGAGTTTGACCATGCCCTTGCATTGGAAATGGCACAAGGTCAACCAGACATGCCTCCCGCAGAACCAATCCGCGTGGCTTATTTCCCCTGGAGATCCGTACTGGCGCTTTTCCTTGCGCTTGGCGCCCAGGCTTTGCTTGAGCCGCCAAACCGCCAGGTGAATATTGCGCTGGCTTTGTATATTCTCGCGGCAGGGATCTGTCTCTGGGCATACCTTAAAAATGAATGGCATTTGCCTGCCTTGCCTCTTCCGCGTCACACACCTGACGACCTTTCCACACGCCTTGTGCCGTTCATATTCTCAATTGTCTTTGCCCTGCTCGCATTTTGGGATTTCGGCAGCGGGGTTTTTACTTTTGTCAATCTTGGCTTTTGGATACTATCGCTCACATTGTTCTTTTACGGGTTGTGGCTGAGAGTTCCAAAAGCCAGGCAGGATTTAAGCCCCGAAGTGCGCCGCAATAAAATCATTCACAGCGGATTGCTGGTTGCGGCTCTGGGATTTGCTCTTTTTTTCCGGCTTTACCACATCAACTCTGTGCCTGCAGAGCCATTCAGCGACCATGCCGAAAAGATACTGGACGTATACGATATCACGCAGGGACAGTACAAAATTTTCTTTACCCGCAATACAGGACGCGAAGCCATCCAAATGTATTGGACTTTATTCGTTGCCCTGGTTTTTCGCACAGGACTTTCCTTCCTTAGCCTCAAACTTGGCACGGCATTGATCGGAATTTTCACCATCCCTTATGTATATTTACTTGGCAGGGAATATGGCGGAGCGCGTGCGGGGCTGTTTACGCTATTCCTCTTTGGGATCGCCTACTGGCCAAATGTGATCTCCCGCATCGGACTTCGCTTCCCTTTGTACCCTGTGTTCGCCGCGCCTCTTCTCTTTTATCTGATTCGCGGACTGCGTACCCAAAACCGAAATGATTTCCTGCTTGCGGGTCTCTTCCTCGGACTCGGCCTGCACGGATACAGTCCATTCCGCATCGTGCCATTTTTGGTGATTGCAGCTTTTGTGATCTATGTGATCCATCTGCGCTCAAAAAAAAGCGCCATGCAATCGCTGTGGTGGTTCATTCTGTTGGTTGTTGTTTCACTACTGGTCTTTCTGCCGCTCTTGCGATATTGGCTGGCCCATCCCGATATTTTCGGTTACCGCGCAATGACCCGCCTAACCTCTGCGGAGGCGACTCTGTCTGCGCCGGCGTGGGAGATATTTCTATCCAATTTGTACAAAGCCCTATTAATGTTCAATTGGGACAATGGCAGCATCTGGGTTCATTCGGTACCGGGGCGTCCTGCGCTGGATGTGGTGACTGGTGCATTATTTGCAATTGGCATTCTTCTTCTGGTGGTACGTTACGTCCGACAGCGGGATTGGCGCGACCTGCTTCTGCTGGTTTCGATCCCAATTTTGTTGATGCCATCCATTCTTTCACTGGCATTCCCTGGAGAAAATCCTTCGTTGAATCGCACAGGCGGCGCGGCGGTGGCAGTTTTTGTTGTCAGCGGGCTGGCACTCGACGGGTTTGTATCCAGTTCGGGTACTGATAGAAAGCGGACGATGATTGCCTACGGGTTAACAGGCCTGTTGTTTGCCGCCTCTGCGTATCAAAATTACGACCTGGTATTCAACAAGTTTGACAAAAGTTTCAAATTGGGTGCGTGGAATACCTCCGAAATGGGCGGTCTGATCAGTGACTTCCGCGACAAATACGGTCAGACAGATTCGGTTTGGATCGTACCGTTCCCGCACTGGGTGGATACGCGTTTGCCCGGCGTCTGGGCGGGAATCCCGAACCGGGATTTTGCACTCTGGCCACAGGACTTTTCCAAGACACTGCTAACGTCTGGACCCAGAATGATTATCTACCGTGCTGACGATCTGCCAACTGAGAATGCACTCAAACAACTTTATCCAAACGGCGATTACACCCGCTATCCCTCCAGTTATCCTGGCAAAGATTTTATGGTGTTGATGATCAACGAATAATCGTCATTGCGAGGACAATAAGGTTCTTCGCCAGAGGCAATCTCCATATAAAATTGGAGGCTGCTTCGCCGGCAAGGGTGTCCTCCCCGCGATGACGTGAGGTGATATGAACGAAAAGCGTGCATGGCTGTATGATTTGCTTTTTATCCTTGTCCTGCTTCTGGCAGGATATTTACGTTTATCGGGTTCGAATTGGGGCGAGGGATACCATCAGCATCCCGATGAATTATTTTTGAGCGGCGTACTAGGAAGCCTGAATGCGCACACCTGTGATCTTCCAAATGTTCCCGTTAACGTTTGCCCCGACGACCAGAAACGCTGGATGAGCATTGGTGAATATTTTGACACGACAAAATCAACCCTAAACCCATACAATCGTGGATATTCCTTTTTTGTATATGGCAATCTGCCGCTGACCCTCATCCGCGTATCAGCCGAAGTATTTGGCATGGATGGATTGGATACTTTAAAACTCCTCGCCCGGCAACTGTCGGCGCTGGCAGATCTGTTCACGATCTTTGTGCTTTATTTGATCGTTTCCGGCTTGTACGGACGGCGCATAGCCCTGTTCGCTGCGATGTTTTCCGCATTGACCGTGATGCAGATCCAGCAATCCCATTTTTTCACGACAGATCTGTTCACCAACCTGTTCATGTTCCTCGCAATTTTTCTGGCGGTGGAAATCGTCAATTATTGGGAACCTGAGAACAGGGACCGGGGATCGGGATTCAGAAATCTTATTCGCAACCCGCTTTTGTGGCTGAGCATTGTCTTCGGCTTGATGCTCGGCATGGCAATGGCATCCAAGATCAACGCGGCGGCACTGGCAATCATGCTTCCTGGCGCCTTCCTTCTACGCTACTTCATTCAAACTCATAAATCCAATCTGCAGAATACGGACCATGGATCACTATCCAACGATTACTGGTCGCTGATCGCCATCTTCCTCATTGCCGGTGGAGTTGCAACCATCCTGTCTTTCCGCATCTTCCAGCCATATGCCTTTGATGGGCTGGGACTTAATCCGCAATGGATTTCCAACATTTTGGAACAACGCGCACAAGCTGCGGGTTCTGACCTCCCCTGGAATCTGCAATGGGCGCGCCGTTCGCATTTGTATTCCTTTATCAATTTGACCACCTGGGGACTGGGACTTCCGCTCGGTATTCTCGCCTGGGCGGGATTTCTGTTGATGGGGTGGCGCATCATCAAAGGCGAGTGGCGGCATCTCCTTTTGTGGGGTTGGACGGCATTTTATTTTCTTTGGCAGTCGCTTCAATTCAACCCCACCATGCGTTATCAATTACCTGTTTATCCGCTTTTGGCGATGATGGCAGCATGGTTTATTTTTGAGCTGGCAAGCTGGAAGACCGGTACTTTCAAACGTGTTAACCTGCCAGCTATTTTTGCAAGCATCATCGGCGTGACAGTCCTTGTATCAACCGCTGTTTGGGCATTTGCCTTCCAAAGCATTTACCTGCGGGATGAACCGCGCATTGCGGCTTCGCGCTGGATATTCCAAAATGTGCCAGGGCCCGTCAACTTGCGGATCGAAACCGTTGACTCTGGCAGTTACAACCAGCCTTTACCCATTGCCAGCGGCACTTCGATACCGTTCGGAGTACCCTACACCCTCACCTTTGTCCCCGCCCATAGCGGACAACTCACCGGGGTGGTCTTTGGTCACGCAATGGATTCCACTTCGCCCTCGACCATCGTGCTGTCCCTATATTCAGCGCTTGCACCCGATATCTTTTTGGCGCGCACGGCGGCGGCAGTGAATTACACCTCAACCAATGACCCGCGCGGTCCATCCGTGGAATTTTCCTTTGACCAGCCGGTTCCACTCTTCGAAAACCAACTATATTATCTGCGGATCGAAACCTTGGGAAACAGCTTGAACCTGAGCGGTTCAGCGATCGCCAATGAGACCAATTACGATTGGGGACTGCCCTTCCGCATTGATGGCTATGATGCCTATGGCGGCATCTATCCCGGCGATCTAACCTTGCAAGTTTACTGGGACGATAACACGGAAAAGCTCAACCGCTTTATTCAGATCCTCAGTGCATCAGATTTCATCGTCATCCCAACCAATCATCAGTATGCACAGATCACGCGCCTGCCCGAACGGTATCCGCTGACCACATATTATTATCGTGAACTGCTGGGTTGTCCTGTCGGAGCGGATATTATTAAGTGTTATGAGACGGCGCAACCAGGGCAATACGAAGGCAGGCTGGGATTCAGGTTGGTAAAGGTGTTTGAATCCTACCCAACATTTGGAAATCTGGTTATCAATGACCAGTCCGCCGAGGAAGCCTTCACCTTTTACGACCATCCAAAGGTGATGATCTTCCAGAAGACCAATGATTTTGACGTGGAACAACTCCTTGCATCACTAAGCACAGTGGACTTGACCAACGTTGTTCATTTGTTACCAAAACAGGCTGCCGACTACAAGGATCTGCTCCTGCCCGCCGCGCGGCTTATATCCCAGCGCGCCGGCGGTACATGGTCTGAGTTGTTTGATTATGACTGGATCCAAAACAAATATCCTTTTGTGGGTATTTTGGTTTGGTATGCTTTCATCTTTCTATTGGGACTTTTCACCTACCCGATCACACGAACGGCACTGGCAGGACTCCGTCAATATTCGTATCCCGTCAGCCGCATACTGGGACTGGCACTCTTAGCGTGGATCTCATGGATGGGCGGCTCCATCGGCGTGCCGTATACACGCGTTTCCATAGGCGTGGCATTTGCCATTATTACTGCGGCAGGCTTTGGATTATGGCTGGTTCGCAGGAACCAGTTCAAAGCAGAGTGGAATTCCAGCCGTCAATTCTTTGTTTTGGTCGAGATCATCTTCCTCGTTTTTTTTCTGATCGACCTGCTGATCCGCCTCGGCAACTCTGATATGTGGCATCCTTCAAAGGGCGGCGAAAGACCGATGGACTTTTCGTATTTCAACGCAGTCTTGAAGAGCACGAGTTTTCCGCCATATGACCCCTGGTTTGCGGGCGGATATATCAATTATTATTACTATGGCTTTGTACTGGCAGGCACGCCGGTGAAGCTGCTTGGCATTGTACCTTCGCTTGCCTATAACTTTATTTTGCCGACCTGGTTTGCAATGATCGCGATCGGCGCGTTTGCAGTTGGATATTCAGTCGTAGAAAATCTAAAGCCTGTCCTGAGTAAAGATGAAGAGCCAAATGCCGATCGTGAAGAAATTCCGACCTATGACATTCGATTTGTTACAGGATTGACCGCCTCAACCTTTGCCATCCTGCTGGGAAACCTTGGCACAATCCAGATGATATTCCGCGCCCTGCAGCGCATGGCCGCGCCGGGCGGGAACATCCCCGCTGATGTGACCATCCTGCAAAGTTGGACATGGGCTTTTCAGGGAGCTGCGCTTTTATTTAACGACACCATGCTGCCCATCGGGCGCGGAGAATGGTACTGGAATCCCAGCCGCGTGATCCCTCCTGGACCCGGCAATGAGATCACCGAGTTCCCGCTGTTCACCCTGCTCTACAGCGACCTGCATGCGCATATGCTGGTCATGCCGCTGACCTTGTTCATCATTGCCTGGGCAGTGTCATTTATCAAATCACACGCAAAGATGAGCCGCGCGGAATGGATCACAGCGTTTGCCATCGGCGCGTTAATGATCGGCGCATTAAAACCGACCAACACCTGGGACTTGTATACTTTTTTCCCGCTTAGCGCATTAGCCGTGATCTACGCCATTAACCGCCACTTCGAATGGAATAATCGCTTCAACCTCCCCGACTGGCTTGGCCGCGCCTTATTCTCCATTGCCGCTGTTGTAATGCTGTACTTGCTCGGCTCATTAATGTATTCCCCGTTTGATTTCTGGTACAGTCAATCCTATAACAAAATAGACCCATGGACATCCTCGCATACGCCGCTGTCTTCCTACTTAACGCACTGGGGTTTGTTCCTCTTCATCATTACTTTTTGGCTTTTTTGGGAAGTGCGCGAATGGATGGCTGCCACACCCGTTTCTCACCTGAAGAAATTGCGTCCATACCAGCTGGGGATCGAACTTGGTCTGGCTGCTGTGCTTGCCTTGTTTGTTTTCTTTCTCATGGAAGGTGTGCGGGTTGCGTTAATCGCTCTGCCGCTTGCGGTAATCGCTGGGTCGCTGCTCCTGCGTCCGGACATGCCCGGAGTCAAACGCAGCATTCTGTTGATGATCGGCACAGGTCTGGCTCTGACTCTGGCGGTGGAAGTCATCACTCTGCGCGGCGACATTGGACGCATGAACACGGTCTTCAAACTTTACATGCAAGTCTGGATGCTGTTTGCAGTCAGCGCAGCAGCGGCTTTCGGCTGGCTGCTGAATGAGTTCCCATTTTGGAAATTGCGCTGGCAGACAACTTATCAAACAGGTTTATATTTGTTGCTGGCAGGGGCATTTTTATTCACAGTCACCGCCACTACAGACAAGATCAGCGACCGCCTGAATGCCCAGACTCCGCGCACTCTTGACGGCATGACCTATATGAATTATTCACAGCACTTTGACGGACAGATGATGGATCTAAGTCAGGACTACCGCGCCATTCGTTGGATGCAGGACAATATTCAAGGGTCGCCGGTCATCGTCGAAGCCAACTGCTCTGAATATCGCTGGTGTACACGATTTACAATATACACGGGTCTGCCCGGTGTCGTCGGCTGGAACTGGCACCAACGTCAGCAGCGCGCATTAATCGCATCGAACACAATTTTTGATCGTGTTTCCGCAATCGGTAATTTTTACACAACAACTGATATGGAAGCCGCACGAGCGTTCCTGAAGAAATATCAGGTCAAATATATTGTGGTTGGACAGCTGGAACGTGGTGTTTATCCAGACCTTATTCCTGATATGAAAGGCCTTGCCAAATTCGAAAAATACGAAGGAAAATTCTGGAAAGCGGTGTATCATGACGCTGACACCACGATCTATGAAGTTATACCGTAAACACCAAACCATGTTTTATATTCTGTAGGAGAAACCTTTGATCCTTCACATTACCTCAAAAAAAGAATGGCTCGAAGCCCTGCAGCAAGGCGGGTACGCTGCGCCCAGTTTGCAAACTGAGGGATTTATTCATTGTTCCACCGAAAAACAGGTTCTGAATGTGGCGAACGCGTTTTATGGCGGACGAAATGATCTTGTGTTGTTAAAAATAGATGAAGAAAAGCTGATATCCGAGCTTAAGTGGGAACCACCTGCCGGTCTTCCCGCCCCGGGCATTTCTGAATCGGATAAATTTCCACATATTTTTGGCACCATCAATCTGTCCGCTGTTTCCGGCATTCTTGACTTTGAGACTGATCCTGCATCGGGAAGTTTTTTTCTCCCTCCAGTCCTCACCACTGAAACCTGATAACCATTCACTAGTTACTGGTCACATATGATTGCATTCATCACCTGGTATTTCCTCATCACTCTGCTCGGCTGGATGACCTTTCCGCTGATATTCACCCTCTTTCCTGCGCTCGTGGATCGAGGTTATACCCTGTCGCGCACTGCTGGGTTGTTGATCTGGGGCTATATCTTTTGGCTGTTTGCTTCCCTTGGTATTGCCCAAAATGATATGGGGGGAATCTTGCTCGCCCTGGCCGTTATCATTGGAATAAGTGCTTTTTCACTTTTCAACCGTCAGTCACAAATTGCAAATCGAAAATCCGAAATCGTAAATTTCCTCAAGTCCAACCTCCCCCTCATCCTTACCACCGAAATTTTATTCCTCACCGCATTCGCCTTCCTTGCCTTTGTCCGTTCTGCCAACCCGGAGTTGAATGGAACAGAGCGCCCGATGGAACTGGCATTCATCAACGCCATTCTACGCTCACCGACTTTCCCGCCACAAGACCCCTGGCTTTCAGGGTACGCCATCTCTTATTATTACTTTGGTTACGTGATGACCGCCATGCTTGCGCGGCTTTCAGGCATCCCCGGCAGCATGGCGCACAACCTGATGACCTCGCTTATCTTTGCTCTCGGGGCTCTCGGTTCCTATGGAATTTTATACAATCTGCTTTCGTCCGCAGATCACAAAACTCAAAACGACAAACGGCATTTTTCATTCAATATTCCGCATTACCAATCCCTGCTCGCCCCCCTCTTCCTTCTACTTATATCCAACTTTGAAGCTTTGCTGGAAGTCCTGCACAGTCTTGGCTTGTTCTGGGCTAAAAATGCCACAGGTCAATATACCAGCGCTATTTGGACATGGCTGGATATGAAGGAGTTATCCAGCCCGCCAATGGAGCCGTTTCAATTAATGCCTGACCGTTACCTGTGGTGGTGGCGCGCTTCCCGTGTAATTCAGGATTATGACATGGCCGGCAATCCACTAGAAGTGATTGATGAATTCCCATTCTTCTCCTTCCTGCTTGGCGATTTGCATCCACATGTGCTGGCAATTCCCTTCAGCCTGCTCGCCATTGCCGCCGCCCTGCATATCTTCCTCGGAGGCTGGCGCGGTGAGATCAAACTCCCTTGGGGTGCAAGCTTGCATATCGGCTACACGGGTTTTGCATTCTCAGCCCTTGTTCTTGGCGGACTTGCATTCCTCAACACTTGGGATATTCTCATCGCCGCTGCGATGATCGTGGGTGCATACATATTCTGGCGCGTACACGAAGACGGCTGGAACTGGGGACGCCTCGAAGACATATTCCTGCTTGGCCTGCCTCTTGGAGTTGCGGCCATCCTGCTTTACCTCCCGTTTTATCTTGGATTTTCATCCCAAGCGGGCGGAATTTTACCCAACCTCATGTACTCCACGCGCGGTATACACCTTTGGGTGATGTGGGGTACACTGCTCATTCCCATTCTGGCTTATCTGATATTCTTTGGGTTGCAATCTTCTGACAAAGAGCAGGCTAACTTTAGGGCAAAACCCAATTGGAGATTTGGTCTACTCATTGGACTTGGCTTCACCTGCCTGCTGTGGGTTTTCTCCTGGCTCATTGGCTGGATCGGATCCATCACCGAGCCTGATTTTGTGCGGATGTTCCTCGACTCCCAGGGCATGTCTCCGTCTGAACTTTTCACTGCCACATCCCTCCGCAGACTGAGTCACATTGCAAGCCTACTCACCCTGCTTGGCGTATTGATCCCATCGATAGCCTATCTATTTCCACGATCTGGACTACCAGATGCGAAATACGTAACACACGAGCGCACTCTGAGCCAAGCTGAAGAGACGGAAGATATTTTAACTGTAGATCGAAAACTGCAAAGCACAAATCAATTTGTTTTCCTCCTCCTCACACTCGGCGGAATTCTGATCCTAGCCCCCGAATTCGTTTACCTCCGCGATCAATTCGGCTATCGCATCAACACCATCTTCAAATTCTATTATCAAGCGTGGATGTTGTGGAGCCTTGCCGCCGCATTTAGTACCGCTTACCTGCTTCAAAACCTGCGTGGGATGAAAAACACTCTCGTCGGTCTGGTGATCAGCCTGGTGATCTTCGCTGGCTTGCTCTATCCCTCCCTGAGCCTGCTGACCAAGACCGAAAACTTCACCCCAGCCTTCGGATTCACCCTCGACGACTTCGACCGCATCCAGCGCGAAAATCCTGACGAAGCCGCCGCAATTGAATTTCTGCGTACCGTCCCGAACGGGGTCGTTGTGGAAGCGGTGGGAGGAAGTTACACGAATTATGCGCGCATCTCCACCTATACGGGTCTGCAAAGTGTGATGGGCTGGTCTGGTCACGAAGCCCAATGGCGCGGCAGTTATGAACCACAGGGCTCACGCACCGAAGACATCACAAAACTGTACACAACAACCCACTGGGACGAAGCACAGACCATCCTAGACCAATATAATGTTCGTTATGTTTACATCGGTATTCTTGAATACTCCTCCATGTCCGTGAAGGAGGAGAAATTCAAGAATCGCCTCAAGCCAATTTTTCAACAGGGCACCGTGGTGATTTACGAAGTGCCTTAATTAAAAACAAAAGTACCAGTCTAAAAACCATCTGAAAAGGCTATAATCGCACATATGACTACTAAAACTAAAAAAAACACACCTGTTATTGAAATTGAAGAAGAGGAGTTGCTCGAACAGACTCCTGAAGAAACAGTTACCTTCAAATTAAGCCACTTTTATTCGGTATTGGTCGTGCTGGCTTTTGCGGTTGGCATCCTTGTTGGCTATGTTGCCTGGGGACGTGATGTCCCTGTCGCCGCAGCTCCTCCTGCTCCTGCTGCGCAGCAGCCTTCAGGTCCAGTTGCGGAAGCTCCTGTCACACAGGAACCGCAATACGTCCGCTATGATATCCCAACGGAAGGCTTTCCAAGTTTCGGTCCTGAAGACGCAAAGATCGTGATCGTCGAGTTCAGTGATTTCCAATGTCCATACTGCCGCCGCTTCCATGATGAAACCTATCAGCCCCTGCTTGAAGCCTATCCTGGTCAAATCCGTTTTGTCTATCGCAACCTGCCTCTCCCGCCGACCATGCACCCGGAAGCGATGTCTGCTGCTGTAGCTTCACTCTGCGCCAATGATCAGAACTCCTACTGGGATTATCATGAAAAGTTATTCAGCAGTGAAGTCCTGGGAGAGGAAACCTATATTCAATATGCAACTGACTTGAGCTTGAACGTTGAGGAATTCACCGCCTGCCTTTCCAGCGGTAAACATGATGACTTTATTAAACAGGATATGGCGTTTTCAGCGGACCTTGGTGTGCAGTCCACACCAACCTTCTTTGTAAATGGTCTTGCACTTGTGGGCGCCCAGCCTTTCACCAGCTTCCAACAACTCATTGACAAGGAACTTGCAGGAGAAATTCCACAATAACCAGGCTTTCTTACTGGTAACAGCCACTTTGCTAGTGGCTGCCACCTTACCATAAAACAGGGTTCACAGCGTTCTTAAAGATTCTGCGAACTCTGTTTCTTTTTGGTATGATGAAGTTCGAGACAACAAATCCCCCACATATAATTTCACCCTTGAGAGAGAGTCATGAAAAAATTTGTAGCCATAGCCGGGAATATCGGTGTAGGGAAATCCACGCTTGTAAAAATGTTATGTGATGAAATGAGTTGGGACCCGTTTTACGAACCCGTGACCGAGAATCCCTACCTGGCCGATTTTTATCAGAACATGTCGGCGTGGGCATTCCATTCACAGGTTTTCTTTTTAACACACCGTCTACGTTCACACATTAACCTCTCCCAGCATCCAAATTCGGTGATCCAGGACCGCAGTGTCTACGAAGATGCGGAAATTTTCGCACAGAATCTGTACGATCAGGGGAACATCCAGGACCGTGATTTCCAAACCTACCGCGAGTTGTACGAGACTGCCGTACAATTCCTGCCGCCGCCCGACCTTGTGATCTATCTGCGTGCTTCCGTCCCCACACTTTTAAATCGCATCGGCTCGCGTGGACGGACCTATGAGCGGAAGATCGCACCCGAATACCTGCAAAACTTAAATGAGTTATATGAATCATGGATAGAAAATTTCACTCTCTGCCCAGTGCTTGCCGTCCCTGCGGACGATCTTGATTACGTGGCACATCCCGGTCACCTGCGCTTGATCATCTCAAAGGTGGAAGATAAACTGGTTGGAAAGGAAGAAGTGGTCTTTGAGGCGGATGAAGTAGCGCGTGCAGCAGAGGATTAGCCCCTTGACAGAATCCGTCGTCTGCATAAAATCAGTTCCAGTATGTCAACCGTCTCTCTGTATAAATTCCGTCTTCGACCACATGTCCCGGGGATGAGTGTTCTTATTTTCAGAAATTAAAGAGTCGCTTTTAGCGGCTCTTTTTTTTATATCCGCCCAGTTTAAAGGAGAGAATATGTCCGCAGAAAAAAAGTCCAAGGTCATCGGTTTTCTGCCAGATGACACCCCGCCCATCGGAGCCATGCTCAGCCTCGGCTTCCAACAATTCCTGACCATGTTTCCGGCCACAGTGCTAGTTTCCATTTTGACCAAGTTCGATGTGGGCATTACCCTGCTTGCTTCGGGCCTCGGAACGATCATCGCGCTACTGGTCTCGAAGCGCAAGATCCCGATGTATTATGGCTCTTCATTCTCGTACATTGCGGTCATCATCACGGTCATGAGCAAATTTGCGCCTGCCTGTTTCAATGACCCTGCACAAGTCTATTGCCCCGACGGTGTTCAAATCGTCCAGGTGGGGATCATCCTGACTGCGGTGTTTGAAATTTTGATCGGAATGCTCATCATGCGCGTGGGTAAAGCAGTACTGGATCGCGTTCTACCGCCAATTGTCACGGGTTCGATGGCAATGGTCATCGGTATAGCGCTGGCGAATGCCGCACTTGGCAACGCTGGCAACTGGGCGGCACCCGAAGTGGCGGCAACAACCTGGACAGTGGCATTCATTACCATGATCGCGACCATTTTGTTTTCAGTATATCTGCAAGGCAAGGGGTTGATCGGGATGCTGCCAATTCTGCTTGGTGCGATTTTCGGTTATCTTGTCGCCATCCCCTTTGGACTGGTTCATTTCGACAGCGTTTCCAGTGCCTCATGGTTTGAACTGCCCAAGTTCACCTTTCCTGCATTCACCAATGGAGAAGCCTGGGGCATGGCCTTGAGCATCGCGCTAATCTTCATTGCCACTGTACCGGAATCAACTGCACATCTCTACCAGATGAGCCTTTACATCGACGAACTTGCTGCAGAGATGGGACGCAAACCCTACAATATCAAGGAATTGATCGGTCTCAACCTCATCGCCGACGGCGCGGATGACCTCACGGTTGGTTTACTCGGCGGGTGCGCTGGTACAAATTATGGCGAGAACAACTCACTGATGGCAATCACGCGCAATTACTCCACCGCTGTACTGATGACCGCTGGTGCAATGGCAATTGTGTTCGGCTTTTTTGGCAAGCTTGTGGCGCTGGTCAACACCATGCCTGCAGCAGTGGTCGGCGGCTTGAGTATTTACCTATTCGGTGTGATCGGGATGCAGGGTGTTGCGCTCATTCAGTCAGAGAAGGTCAACCTCTTCGACCCGAAGCAATTGGCAGTCGGAGCGGTCATCCTCATCACAGGCATCGGCGGTAACCTTGCACTCGCCAACGGTGTCTTTCCATTCCAAATTCCGTTCCTGTTCCCCAACGGTATTCCTGCGATCGTTTTTGCTGCCATTCTGGGTATCGTGCTCAACGCGGTTTTCCTGATCTTCAAAACACCTGAGGTTCGAGGAAATTAAAACCCCATTCTGCAAGGGTTGACAAAAAAGGGCGGGAGATCAGTTTAGATAATAAACTGGCGGTCCTGGGACCGCCAGTTTCCTGCTCGTTGTGAGCCGTGCGAATCTGAGTCCGGTAAAAGGATAATATAATTTTCACATCAATTCCCACTTTACAAACCTCATATTCAAAATTACGGAACACTGGTCATGCTTCCAACTTGAAAGCATGACCAGTGTTGGGAGATCCTGGTAATTTAAGACCCCCTGGTCAGCATGCGTAAACCTGGAAAGGTATAGAAAGCGCACCGAAGAAATCCACTCAAGCGGTGGCTCATTCCATTATTCATATTTTCCCTTCGGAATATGCAATAAATTGTACGTCAAACACGAGGGATATGATACACTTTTGCTCTCCTTCCAGTTGAATATGGGATCGAGACCAAATTCACTCAACGACTGAGACCATTGAATATCCTCCCTGAACTTTTCTGGACTTTCATTAAAGTCAATTTGCTTAGCACCTCCGGGCCTGCATCCGTGGGATTACTCTATCACGAAGCAGTGGGCAGGTTCGTGACCGAGAGCCAATTCATTCAAGCTGTGGGGTTATCCTCTGTATTACCTGGCAGTGACGCGCTCCAGCTTGCCATGTATATCGGTTATGCTGCAGGCGGGATCCCCGGCGGATTGGTCGCATTGATCGGGTCGATATTACCCCCCACCCTCATCATTTTAGGTGTGACCATGATCCTGCACCGATTGCGACGCGAGTCATGGGTGGGCCATTTCGTGGAGGGACTTGCGCCTGCCATTTCTGTGCTAATGATCTTCACTGCCTGGAAGATATTTGAAAAAGGCGGAGAGACCAGTTGGATGGGCTGGACAATTGGCATTCTCAGTCTGGCCGCCATGTGGTTTAAAGCTCCAGAACGGGTCGTCGTCATCATCGCCGGCATTATCGGGATCATTTTCCTTTCGTCATGAATCAGTCAAAATTCTCCATCTGGCTTCAGCTTCTGTGGATGTTCCTAAAAGTGAATTTGCTTTCGCCATCCGGTCCCGCATCGGTGGGATTGCTTTACAAGGAAGCAGTCGGCAAGATAATGAGTGAAGAACGCTTTGTAGAAGCAGTTGGTTTTTCAAACGTCCTGCCAGGAAGCGAAGCCTTAAAACTTGCCATGTTCGTCGGCTTTGCCGCAGGCGGCGTGCCTGGTGTGTTTACTGCGCTGCTCGGCGCGGTTCTGCCACCGACAGTAATGATGTTTGCGGTTGCCGCATTCCTGCAACAATTTCAACAGGAAGACTGGCTGCAAGGCTTTGTAAAAGGCATGAGTCCCGCCATTGCTGCGCTAATCATCATGGTGGCATGGGAACTCTTCCATGTGGGGCAGACTAAAAAAATTGACCGCCGGACATTGTTTATTGCAGCGCTTAGCACAATTGCGCTGTGGTTTGATTTCCCATCTCCGCTGGTTTTGCTTGGCGCGGGAGTGTTAGGCGTATTCTTATTTCGATAAATGGAACTGTTTATGAAACCCGACTTATTAATTGCAACAAATGGATTTGCTGGGACATGGAATTCGATCGAATACGGCGCATGGCTTGCGACCGCGCTTGATAAAAAGGTTGTATTGCTTGGCGTGACTGAAAACTTAAGTCCGGCAGCGATAGACGATCAACATCCTTTGGAATATGTATTTGCGCGCGCCGTAGAAATGTTCCAGAAAAACAGCGTGGAGTACAGCCTGGAAATACAAAACGGGAACGCAGAGGAGGTCATTCCGCGAAAGGCAAAACAGGATGATTACATCGTTGTGCTGGGGCCATTAGGACGTCCACATATCCGCCGCATGTTAACAGGACGCTCCATCCGCCACCTGATGGAGGAAATCGAACAGCCCATTCTATATGTACCGGAATTAAGACTGCCTCTGAAAAAAATATTGATCTGCATCGGGGGACTTGGCTATGAAGTGACTGCAGAACACATTGCCATGCAGATGGCAATGAAAAGCCGCGCCGAAATCACGCTGCTTCACATCATTCCCCCAATCGATATGAATTATCCTACTGCCAAAACGGTCAGCACGCATTGGCAACATCTGGCAGATACAAATACCCCTGTTGGGCGAAGTTTACGGCAGGCGTTGGAAGTAGCCAAGAACGATGGCCTGACCGCGAATGTGAAGGCGCGGCAGGGAAATGTTGTGGAAGAAATTATGGCTGAAGTCAAAGAGGGAAATTACGACCTGCTGTGCATGGGTTCTGTATATAGTTCAAACGCCCTGCGCCAGCTCTACGCACCCAATGTGACCGCAGAGGTCGCCGACATTGCAACCTGCCCAATATTATCTGCCAGGTTTAAAAAAGAGTAATTATATTCCAGGTGTATATTTCTTTTCCCATTCCGCAATTGCAGCGCGGATGGTCGTTTTGACGATCTCATCGGGAACATCATCCACTGTATGGAATTTCTGTAAACCGACATAAACCTCCACGCCACCCTGGGGTGATTCCTGCAAGCGAATACCACGTTTTGCAAGCGGCGTATTTACCATATGTTCCTGCAGGATAAAATCGATCTGCTGGACGATGCTTAAAGATGCGATGCTTTTTTCGGCTTCGGGCTTTTTGGCTGGAGATAAGGGTTTTGGAGCAGACGGCAAAGAACGGGAATACGCCTCCTGGATAGAATCAGATGCGGCAGGCTGGGATGCAATGGAGGAAGGTTGTCCCGGTTCCAGCCACAATCGAAAGACTGTGATCAGTTCAATCAAGCGCTTTCTATTATCCAGAGACAGTCCATCTTTGACAGGCGTACCATCCAGCTCAAGCAAAAAACGCCCATCCTTTTTCTTGAGGCACAAAAGATCAGGGGCCTCCTGTAAATTTGAGCCTGCCAACATTTTTTTCTCGATCTGTGCAGCCTTTCTTTGAGATTCCTCGATCATCATTTCAGCATTGGTTTCAGCAGCTTGAATCTTCTTTGCGGTACGCAGGTTGGAATCCAGAAAACCAATGAACCATCCCACAATGACTGCAATAAAAATATAAAAAACCGTCATAACTCACCTCAAGCACTGACAATTTGGACAGATGTGTGTGCCGCGCTGTCCAACCGAAAATTTAATAATCGTGGTGCCACACACAGAGCATGGGCTGCCCTCACGGTCGTACACACGAAAATAATTTTGATAATCGCCGCCACGATAAACCCAGTCAATACTCGCGCCGTTGCGGCGAATGCCTTCCTTAAGGACCGAACGGATCGCCCTATGCAGTGTCCCGGCTTGTTTTTGTGTGATGTTGTTTGATGCCGCCTGTGGATGGAGTTGTGCAAGATGCAGGCATTCATCAGTGTAAATATTTCCAAGACCGGCAACAAATGTCTGGTCAAGAAGCAAAGGTTTTAGATAGCGTTTACGCGCATGCAAGTGTTGAAAGAGCCATTGGGCGGTAAATTCTTTTTCGAGTGGCTCTGGACCCAGTTTATCAAGAATTTTTTGGGGCTGGTTTGTCAACCATACGCGTCCAAATTTGCGTGTGTCATTGAAAGCAAGGTAGTTTTGGTCTGAAAAGTACAGCAAGAGGCGGTCGTGTTTTTCAGGCTTGATTTTACCTGCTCTTACCACCAAATCTCCACTCATCCGCAAATGTATAAGGAAACTGTAAGTTTCCAAAAGGATGACAAGATATTTAGCCCGGCGCGAGACATCCACGATCTTTTGTCCGGCAATTAGCTTCTTGAATTGGATGGGGGAGGGGGCAGCAAGTGTCCGCGCCCAGCACAAGTCGGCAGACAGGATGGTCTTGCCGACCAATTCCGGTTTCAGTGCGCGGGCAATGGTTTCAACTTCGGGGAGTTCGGGCATTTTAGTAATTGGCTATTGGGAAAACAGTTCCTGCGAATCGGCGTCAGAGTATCACAGATCGTTACTCGTTAAACATCTCTCCAACCGAACGTCCCTCATGCGCGCGTCTGATCACCTCGCCCAAAAGCGGCGCAATGGAAAGGATTGTCAGACGTCCCTCAAGGATCTTCTTTTTTTCAAGCGAGAGCGGAACGGAATCAGTGGTAACAATTTTTTTAATCGGCAGAGCTGCCAGGCGTTCTGCACCATTGCGGGAGAGGATGGCGTGAACAAATGCCAGATACACATCACGCGCGCCATTTTGCTTTGCCACGTTCACAGCCTGTGCGATGGAACCACCGGTATCCACTTCATCATCCACTATGATCACATCGCGGTCTTTAACATCACCAATCAATGTCAACGCTTCGGCATTGGCATCATTTCCCAAACGGCGTTTTTCAATGAACGCAATAGGCATATCCATCTCTGCGGCATAATTTCGCCCTTTTTTTGCAAAACCGAGATCGACCGAGACCACGACCGGGTTCTTCATGCCGGCCCGGATATTTTTATTAATATAATCCGATAGTAAATGAGATGCAGTCAGCACATCACCAGGGATTGAAAAAAATCCCTGTACCTGCGCGGCATGCGGATCGAGAGTCATATAGCGATCCGCACCAGCGACCTCGATCATATCCGCAACCAGGCGGGCTGTGATCGGCACTCGCGGCTGGTCTTTTTTATCCGAGCGTCCATAACATAAATAAGGCAAAACCGCTGTGATGCGCGCGGCGGAATCAAGGCGCAGGGTCTGGATCATGATCAACACTTCCATCAAATTGCGATGTACAGGCGAGGAGGTGGTTTGGATGACATACACATCCTGCCCACGAGCGCTTCCACCCAGTTTTACAAAAAGGTTCTCGTTGGGGAACTCGACCACCTCGCACTCGCTGACAGGCAGGGCAAGGTAGTCCGCAATTTTTTGCCCAAGGTTGGGCGAACCCGTACCCACAAAAAGTTTTATTCCACCGTACACTTTTAGATCATGATGAACATGACGCATTTATTTCTCCTTCTTTTGCGCAACCCATTCGGAGCGGAGCACACTCATAATGATCACGTCATCATATTTTCCATGTCGATATACAGCTTCCCGTAAACAGCCTTCCTCAACAAAGCCCGCTTTTTCATACGAACGTTTTGCGCGAATATTTTCCGCATAAACCTGCAAAAAAGCGCGGTTTAAGTTCAGTGTGCCGAAACAATGACGCAGCAGCAAGGTCATTGTTTCGGTGCCATAGCCCTTATTCCATTCGTCCTTTTCGCCAAGCATAATCCCAAGTTCACCCAAGCGGTTTACAGGGTCAATTCCAAACACGCCGCAATTGCCTATCATCTTCCAGACATCTCCATCGCGCACTTCGACCACCAGTGTTTTTTCACTTTGATCCCGTTTGGTCATTGAGTCAAACCAGTTTTCCTCATCCACTGTCGACATTGGCAAATATAGAGACAAGTACCTGGTCACTTCAGGGTCGTTTACCCAGACACAAAACCTGTTTACATCGTTGCGTTCCGCTGCCCGCAAACGCACCCGCTCACCATAAATCACGCTCATTTTAACCTTCCATTCAATAATATCCTGATCGCTTCGCCGGGAGATAGTTCCCGTTGGATGATTTTCTCCAGCACACTTTCATATAGCTTTTGCGGGAGGTCCTGTCGAAAACGGCTGACCAGCTCTTCATGGATCAACGCATCCAACTCAACTTCAAGTCTTGCGCGCTCACGAATAGCCCAATCTCCGCTTTGAGTTAAATGTGTCACATGCTTTGCGATGGACACTGCCAGTTCCGGAATACCCCTGCCTTCCGTTGCCACAGTGCGCTGAATCAGCGGGATCCACATCTGGACGGAAGATAAATCCTGTTTGGGTGCCGCAATCCGCATGGAAACACCGTGATGTTGAAAAATCCGCTCGGTGGGATGCGCCAGTTCCAGCATGGACTTCAATGCCTTCTCAGTCATTTCCACACCGGGATGGTCGGCTTTATTAATGACGAGTATATCTGCAATCTCGAGAATACCCGCCTTGATGGCTTGAATATCATCGCCAAGCCCAGGAGCTTCCACCACCAGGGTTGTGTGTGCCAAACGCGCAACATCCACTTCGCTCTGACCTGCACCGACGGTCTCAATAATGACCACATCAAACCCAGCTGCATCAAATACCTGTACCATATTCGCTGTGGATTGCGCCAGCCCACCAAGCGATCCACGCGTCGCCATAGAGCGGATAAAGACGCCCGGGTCACCGGCAAGGTCACGCATCCGCACGCGATCACCCAACACGGCTCCACCTGTGAAAGGGCTGGATGGATCAACCGCAACAATCGCCACACGCTTATTTTCATTTTTTCGATAATACAAAGCCAGCTGATTCACCAGCGAAGATTTGCCGGTGCCAGGCGCGCCCGTTACACCGATCAGGTGCGCCCGGCCAGTATGCGGGAACAATTCAATTAATGCGGCGCGGCTTTCAGGCGCATTATTCTCCACTTGCGTCAGCAAGCGGGATAAAGCAAGTCGGTCGCCATCAAGAACTGCTTGAGAATAGGTCATGGAATAGTTTTTGTCCAGAGCAGAGTGTTAAGTGCTTATTGAGGAACCAGATCGAAGGAGCGCAACCAATTAAATAATAATATACATTATTGGACTTTTGACAACTTGAAAAACTTGCCATCAAATTAAGGCAAGGTGGCACCTTTACAAAACTATAAACGAACGTGTTGCAAGCCTAA
>JAIFNG010000149.1 GCA_020047815.1 Anaerolinea sp. | reverse complement strand
TATTAATATCGCGGATCAGGCGCACTTTGAGGACCTTGGGGGCTTCATCCACTGGAGCAGCCGTCGCAGCGGGAGCCTCAGCCGGTTCTGCCTCGCTCGGGGTGGTGGCGGGTTGGGGGGCGCAGCTTGCAATTAACATGCTGGCCACTAAAAGCAAACTCAACAGATACCATAGATTCTTTTTCATTTTTTTATCCTTTCTCTTCACCTTGTTGTTGGATTTATGATCGGCAGAAATACACATGGATCGGTCAATGATTGTGACGAGAACCTCCTTGTTTTTGAAAGCAAAATATGACAGGCTGCATTACACCCATTCCCGTCGAATTTTTCGCGTCCAGCTTTTTGTAAATACCCGCACCTGACCTTCATAAGCATCCAATACATTGGTCAGATGGAAATGATCCTTATCGCTGGTCATTACACTCAGGGTTTCCACGCGGGTAACCCAATCAGCGCGGCTGATCTCGATTTGTCGCCTGCATTCAACTTTGGCGGAGGTTGGCTGTCCTTCCACAATGGAGAATGCATTCGTGATCACACTGTCATAGATGATCCCATTGGAAAGACGGTTTCGCCCATCGTCCATCCAGTCTGTCATTTGATGTTGTCTTTTGACAACATCATAAGCGAATGTGCGGTTCGCGTCTTCGGGACGCAGGCTTTCAAAATCCAACATCGGGGCGCCTTCCGGCAGATCAAATGGAGCGAGGGATGCATCCAGTTCATTGGAAGGACGCATTGGGAGGATCAAACTGCTTTCATCGCCTGTATAAACGGTCAATGTGACGGGGACAGGTGAGGGCCAGGCGTGGGTCCAGTAGGTCGGTGAAACCGACACGCGCCAGCGGTGTCCCGCGCCGAGATGATGTGCGGCAACGTTTAGCGGAACAGAGACTTGATATATCCTGCCCGGTTCGAGCGGTTTTGGTTCAACGTGACCTTCACGGTGGGTCAGGTTGAGCAGTCCCCAACTGACCAGTCGTGATGCGCCATCCGGGGCGACATCACACAAACGAACTGCCAGCAAAGCGTTGGGCTGGTCAACCGACAACTTGAGTTTGACTTCCGGGAAGCCTAATATTTCCATCGCAGTTTTCAGCGGGGCGGATGTAAAGGCAAGCGAAAGAGCATCGTCAGCGCGTTGGTCCAATGGCATGCCAAATTTATTTCCATACGGGCACCAAACCCCGGCGGTTTCGCCGTTGGTCTGCGCTCCGATCAAAGCCAGCATGCCGGGAGATTCCGGGGAGTTGGATAATCGTCCATCGTTTAAAAACATAACTTGCGATTTATTCTGTGCGGGAGGCCAGTTGGCTTCGGCTGCCCAGTGGCCCTGCCACTCCATTTCACAGGGCTGCGGCGAGACAGCATCCGGCATCCACACACGCAGCATCGGTTCATCCATGATCCCGGTGTTGACATCCTTGAGCCAGTGATCCCACCAGCGCAGGCTTTCCTGTAAAAAGCCGATCGCGGGGTGGGGCAGCGCTGCGTACGGATACGCATGTGCCCAGGGACCGATCAATCCCTTGCGCGGAACCGACAATCTTTCGAGCAAACGCGGCACCGCATTGGTGTAGGGATCGACCCACCCGCCCACGGCATAAACCGGGCAATTGATGGCACTGTAGTCTTCATCCACCGAGCCTTGTTTCCAGAAGTCGTCCCGTTGTTGGTGACTGAGCCAGGCTTCGATAAAGGGCGGGGTATTCTCCATTCGATCGAACCACATCTCGCGCCATCGCTCACCGACATTGGCAGGGTCAGGGGGCAGCGCGTTGTATGAGAACATGATGGAAGCCCAGTTCAGCATGTCAGAACCAAGAACACAGCCGCCCATGTAATGACAGTCATCGGTATAGCGGTCGTCTGTGGAGCAAACTGTAATGATGGCTTTCAATGCGGGCGGACGATGCGCCGCGACTTGCAGGCTATTGAATCCGCCCCACGAGATCCCCATCATGCCCACGTTGCCGCTGCACCAGGGTTGACTTGCGAGCCAGGCGATGACTTCCACTGCGTCCTGTTGTTCCTGCAAAAGATATTCATCCAGGAGCAGCCCATCGGAATCGCCGCTGCCGCGTATGTCCACCCGCACAGATGCATACCCATGACCGGCGAAATATTCATGAATGACGCGGTCTCTGATCGCTGTTCCATCATTCTTGCGATAAGGCAAATACTCAAGAATTGTGGGAACGGGATTTTGTTCTGCATCCGCAGGCAACCAGATGCGCGCAGCCAGTTGAGTCCCATCGGCGAGCGGGATCCATGTGTTTTCAATTAATTTCACGGGTCGGGGAAAGTCAGTACGGATTTTGTAGTCAGGCAGTTTTTTCATGAGAATACACTCCTATTTCATCATCGGCACTTTTACGCCGTTGGCTTTTGCGAATTCAATTGCTGCTGGATACCCCGCATCCACATGGCGGACGACACCCATGCCGGGGTCGGTAGTCAAGACGCGCTCGATGCGCCTGGCGGCTTCGGGTGTTCCATCCGCTACGATAACCTGCCCCGCGTGGATGCTGTAGCCGATGCCCACACCGCCGCCGTGATGGATGCTGACCCAGGTCGCGCCGTTCACCGAGTTGACCAGGGCGTTCAAAAGCGGCCAATCTGCGATCGCATCGGAACCATCCAGCATGCCTTCAGTTTCACGGTTGGGACTTGCCACCGAACCAGAGTCCAGGTGGTCACGTCCAATGACGATGGGCGCCTTCAGTTGTCCGCTTGCCACCATTTCGTTGAGTTTGAGTCCAGCCTTCGCGCGTTCGCCATATCCCAGCCAGCAGATGCGCGCCGGCAAGCCCTGGAATTCAACCTGTTCACGGGCCATCGTCAACCAACGCCTAAGGTGGTCATCTTCGGGGAATAATTCAAGCATGGCTTGATCTGTTGCGTATATATCTTCGGGGTCGCCCGAAAGCGCCACCCAGCGGAAGGGACCTTTGCCCTCGCAAAACAGCGGGCGGATGTAGGCTGGCACGAAGCCAGGATATTCAAATGCATTGCTTACGCCGTAGTCGAAGGCGCGCTGGCGGATGTTGTTGCCGTAATCAAAAACAACGCTGCCTTTTTCCTTCCACGCCAACATGGTTTCGACATGCTTCGCCATCGAAGCCATGGCACGTTTTTCGTATTCCTGCGGGTCGCTTGTCCGCAGGTCGGCGGCTTGTTCGAGGCTGAGACCTGCAGGGATGTAACCATACAGCACGTCGTGCGCGGAGGTCTGGTCGGTGACTACATCGGGCACAATGCCGCGAGCCAGCATTTCGGGCAGAACTTCGGCCGCGTTGCCAACCAGCGCGATGGATTTGGGCAGGCCCGCCTTCATCGCTTCTTCAGCCATGGTCATGGCTTCTTCGATATTATCTGTAACCGCATCCACCTGACGCAGAGACAAACGCCGTTCTGCGCGCCAGCGGTCCACTTCCACCAGGACGCCCACGCCTTCGTTCATGGTGATCGCCAGTGGTTGGGCACCGCCCATTTCGCCCAGACCCGCCGTAAGCACCAGTTTTCTCTTCAGTGTTCCCCAACCGTTCAAACGCGCGAGTGCGCCGAAGGTTTCGTAGGTTCCCTGCAAAATGCCCTGCGTGCCGATGTAGATCCAGCTGCCCGCGGTCATCTGCCCGAACATGATCAGTCCTTCGCGTTCCCACTTGTCGAAATTTTCCTGCGTTGCCCAATGTGGCACGATGTTACTGTTTGCGATTAAAACCCGCGGGGCATCGGCATGGGTGCGGAAGACTGCCACAGGTTTGCCTGATTGAACGATCAAGGTCTCGTCGGGTTCGAGGTTTTTGAGCGATTCCAAAATTGCATCGAAGGATTCCCAGTTGCGGGCGGCGCGTCCGCGGCCGCCATAGACGATCAAATTATCAGGGTCAAAGGCAACCTGCGGATCCAGGTTGTTTTGGATCATGCGGTACGCGGCTTCGATCTGCCAGTTCTTGCAGGTGAGTTTTGTTCCCTGCGGAGCGTGAATTTCTCTTTTTGGCATCTATCTATTCCTTTATCCCAAACTTCCTACAGCGGTTTCGACGGCTTCCAAAATCTCGCCAGACTTGACAAGTTCCTTCATGCGGTTATGGTCAATGTGCAGTGGACGATCAATATCCAGGTGGGCAACATATTTGCGAATGACTTCTTTCGCTGTGGTCACGCCCTTGCCAGGGACAAACTCGCGGAAATCCAGCGCCTGTGCCGCTCCCATAAATTCAATTCCCAGAACGCCGCAGGCATTTTCCAGGATCTGTCCGTTCTTGAGGGCGGTGTTCATCCCCATCGAGACGAAGTCTTCCTGGTCTGCTGCGGCAGGGATGGATTGCACGCTGGCTGGGGCGCATAAGATCTTTTGTTCAACGATCAGCATGTCGGCGGTATACTGGCTCAACATCATGCCGGACATCAAGCCTGCTTCCTTTGTGAGGAATGGAGGAAGTCCGACACTCAAAGCGGGATTGGTCAGGCGGTTGAATCTACGTTCTGCGAGAACACAGACCATCGTGATGGCTGTCCCTGCCAGTTCCATCGGCAGGCTGACCGGCGTCCCCTGGAAGTTTGCGCCCGTCAGGGTTATTCCATCTTCGGGCAGGAAGATGGGGTTATCGCCGACGCCGTTTAATTCGATCTCGACCTGGCTTCTGGCGTAGGCAATGGCATCATGCGCCGCACCAATCACCTGCGGGGTCGATCGCATCGAGTAGGCATCCTGTACCTTGACTTTCATTTTGCCTGTAACCAAATCACTGCCCGCAACACATTTCCGAATTGCGTTCGCGCTGCGGACCGCCCCCGAAAATCCGCGTACTTTATGCAGTCTTTCATCGTAGGGCTTCATGTTCGCGAGCAGCGCTTCCAGACTCATGGAACAGGCGATCTCTGCTTGTTTGAGCCAGCGGTTCATGTCATAAATATGAATGGCGCTCATGGCAGTCAACAGGTTCGAGCCGTTGATGGTGGCAAGCCCGTCGCGAGCCTGCAGGCCGGGGATGGGAATACCCGCCTTATCCATGGCTTCCTTGCCGGGCAATCTCTGACCCTGATAAAAAGCTTCGCCTTCGCCCATCAGCAACAGGGCGATTTGCGACATGGGAGCCAGATCACCGCTGGCACCGACGGAGCCTTTCTGGCATACCACCGGAGTGACGCCCTTATTCAACATTTCAATCAGGGTCAGCGTGATTTCGGGACGGCAACCAGAGTTGCCATGCGCATGAACGTTGATGCGTCCCGTCATTGCGCCTCGCACATGCTCGATCGGGGCGGGCTCACCGATGCCAGCCGCATGGTTGTAGATTAAATATTTTTGAAATTGTTTGACTTGATCGTCAGACAGCACGACCTCTGAAAACTCACCGATCCCCGTGTTGACTCCATACATGATTTCATGTGCCGCAACTTTATCCTCCAACATTTTGCGGCAAACACGAATCCGTTCCAATGCGTCTGTATGGAGTTCCACCTTTTCGCCATGACGCGCGATCTGAACCACTTTTTCAACGGTCAAATTTTGACCATCCAGCACAATAGTCATTTGTACCTCGCAAAAATTTTATATCCCGGCAAAGCCAGGTTGATGAAAAAGTAAGTCGGGTACGGCTAAAATTCAGCGGAAAAACGGTACACATCGCCTCTGTACACGGTTTGATACCATGTCACAGGTTGGTCGTGTGTTGTAAAAGTTGTCCGCTCGATGACAAAGCCGGCAGAGCCGGTTTCAACCTTTAAAAAGCCAGCTTCCATTTGAGAAAGGACGCGGGCTTCGATCGTGTAGCAGGCACGGACTAGCGGGATGGTGTACTTATCGATCAGCAAAGAGTGAATGGATTGATTCTCGAGGTCTTCCTCAAGCAATGCGGGGCAGGTTTTATAACTCAGGTAGCGGGTTTCGTATGCGATTGGTTTTTGATCTGCCAGACGCAGGCGGATGATTTCGATCGTCTTTTCCCCCACAGGAATCTGCAATCGTTTGGCGGCTTCTGCCGTGGCCGGGAATGCGCGGCGACTGACGAGCGACGTGCTGGGTTTCCAGCCGCGTGCCTTCATTTCTTCATCGAAACTTGCAAGGCGAAAAAATACCGGGGATTGTTGTGGAGAATTGAGAAAAGTACCCCTGCCTTGTTCGCGGCGTAACTGACCTGAGGCGATCAATATTTCCACTGCGCGGCGGACGGTTCCACGGCTCAAGCCGTATTCCTGACAAAGCTTTTCATCTGTGGGGAATTTATCCCCGGGTTGAAACACCCCCGACTGGATGCGCTTTTCGAGAATTTCCTTCAATTGGTAATAACGAGGGATAACGCCTTGTTCGATCTGTACCATTTTCTACCTTGGTTACTCCTGTTAACAGGCTTGACGCAAGAAATCTTTATTGCCCAAAGTGAAACTTGACACGTACGGCTTACTCGTATTATTATGTAAACATATATACAACTATACAATACAGTATGACACATGTCCTTTTGCCTGTCAAGTTTCTTGCCATAAGCGCTCCGGAAAGGCTGCCCCCACCAGAGTAAGTTGAGTGAATAAGGAGTTGGAACATGCCAGTATCATTTTTTGTGAACGGCGCGCCCATCACGGTGGATGTCCTCCCGGCGACCCCCTTGTTGGACGTACTGCGAATCGAACTGGGTTTGACCGGAACGAAACAGGGCTGTGACCATGAAGGGGAGTGCGGCGTCTGTACCGTTCTGCTGGATGGCGAATCGGTTCGCTCGTGTCTGACGCCGATCAGCAAGGCGGAAGGGAGGCATGTGTTTACGGTGGAAGGCTTGGGCAGTCCGGGCAAGCTGCATCCCCTGCAACAGGCTTTCATTGATACAGGCGCAGTGCAATGCGGCTACTGCACACCTGGTATGCTCGTCGCTGCCAAAGGTCTGCTTGACCGAAACCCCAATCCCAACCACGAACAGATCATCGAATTTTTGGAAGGTAATCTCTGCCGCTGTACGGGATACAAGCGCATCCTGATGGCGGTGGAGATCGCTGCCGCCAAACTGCGCGGCGAACAGGCGGAGTTCAAAAACGAGTATCCAGTGGTGGGCAAGGAATACCGCCGCATGGATGCGGTTGACAAGGTAACAGGACGCGCCAAATACACCGAAGATATGGTCATGCCCGGCATGCTGCATGGCAGGGTGCTGCGCAGTCCTCATCATCACGCCCGATTGATTGCCTTGGATCGATCTCAAGCCGAAAAATTGCCGGGCGTGATCCGCATCATCACTGCCGGGGATATTCCCGGCGAAAATGGATTGGGAGATTACAGCCGCGACGAACCGATCCTGACTCCGGTTGGGGATACAGCCAAAATGATGGGTGCGCCCATCGCGATCGTCGTCGCCGAAACCCCACAACAGGCACGGACTGCGGCACAGGCCATCAATGTCACCTACGAAGTCCTGCCGCATGTTTTCACCTCCGAAGAAGCGCTCGCAGAAAATGCCTATCCAATTTACAGCCAGGGCAATATCCTAACCCAATACAGCGTGAAACACGGGGACCTTGACCAGGCATTTAATGAATCAGACCTGACGTTGGAGACGCGCTACCAGAGTTCCTTCGTTGAACATAGCGCGCTGGAACGCGAAGCGAGTCTGGCGTACATTGATGACAAAGGAATTGTCACAGTCATCTGTGCCAACCATGAACCGTACTGGCATCGGAACTACATCGCCTCCACGCTGGCCCTTGAACCGACTCAGGTGCGCGTCATTACGCCACCCATTGGCGGCTCATTTGGCGGCAAGCAGGATCCCATTCTGGCGGTCACTGTTGGGCTTGCGTCTTTTCTGACCCGCAGACCCGTGCGGATCGCCTACACACGCAAGGAATCTTTTGCCGCCACTCCCAAGCGTCATCCGTATGATCTGAAATATCGGATCGGTGCAAAACAGAACGGACAGTTGACCGGTATCCATGTGCGGATCAATGCCAACACCGGAGGATATGACGCGCATGGACAATACATCGTTCACTTTGCCGTCACAGGCAGCGGAGGCGCTTATCGCTGGCAGGCGGTTGATTCTCATGCCCAAACGGTTTACACCAACGGGCCCAAGGCGGGACAATACCGCGGTTTTGGCACCACGCAAAGCACATACGCCCTTGAATGCACGCTGGATGAACTGGCTCAGAAATTGGGGATGGACCCGCTTGAACTGCGGCTAAAGAATGCCATCGAGCAATCTTCCATCTCATTCCTCGGATACCCGATCGGAGAATCTGTCGGCTACACTGAAGTGTTGAAAACTCTCCAACCGCGTTTTGAGGAGTATCTCAAAGATGCGGATGCTTACAACGCTGCCGCCCGCGAAAAAGGGGAACCCTTCCGCAAGGGAGTTGGGCTGGCTGGGATGTGGTACCGCTTTGGGAAATCGGGCACGCTGAAAGTTGAAGCGCACTGTGAATTGGCGTCCGATGGGCATTTTGTGGTCTACGCCACCGCACCCGATTATGGGCAGGGCTCCAATTCCATGTTGACCCAGTTTGCGGCGGAGATCCTTGAATCGTCCAGCGACCAGATCAGGCTGGTTAATGCTGATACCGCCCTCGCACCTGACAGCGGAATCCAGGGCGCGTCACGTTCCACTTATTTTGTTGGCGGAGCGGTGTGCAAGGCTGCCGGCAATCTTCGTAAGTCCATCCAGGCAGTTGCCAGTGAACTTTTGGACTGCGACCCCGCAGATGTAACTTTCAGCGATGATAAAGTCCACCCGGCGCAAGACCCAACAAAGGGAATTCTTCTGAGTGAAATCGCAGCGGAATTTGACCGCATGGGCAGGAGCAGAAGGATCGCTGGCTTCTTTGACCTGACCCCGCAGTTTCCTGATGAAAAGCGCCCGCAGTATGTGCCCCTGTTTTGTACCGGCGCACAAGCTGCCGATGTATTGGTCAATCTAAAAACAGGCGTTGTTCAAGTGGAGCGGATCGTTGTTTCGCAGGACATGGGCAGGACCGTCAACCCGGTGGATTCTCAGGGACAAATTGAAGGCGCAGTCATGATGGGAGTTGGCACGACCATCATGGAGGAAGTCATCCCGGATGCCACCACCAGTTTTGCCAGTTACTACGTGCCAACGATCAAGTCGATGCCTGAGATCGAGATCCATCTTGTAGAGGTCGCCAGCCGGCATGGACCGCTGGGTGTTAAAGGCATCGGTGAGGCTGTGATGACGCCCACCGCGCCCGCCATCCTCAATGCCATCTCACGCGCCGTTCAACAGCGGATCCGGGAGATCCCCGCCACCCCCGAGCGGGTACTGGAAGCCATCACGACATCCCAAAAGGAAGGTTTGATGCTATGAACTCTCCTGCCAAATATCTTTTCCCCACAACGATCGAAGAAGCAGCGCAGGCGCTTGCCGACTGGAAAGGCGAAGCGCGGATCATTGCTGGCGGCACCGACCTGATGTTGGATCTGCAAAAGGGGAAGATCCAGCCGCACTGTTTTGTCAGCGTTGACCGAATTCACGGACTGGATCAGATCAGGGTCGAAGATGATTTTATCGTCATCGGTTCTGCGGTCACGTTTGCGAACCTCAAAGACCACCCGTACATCGATCAGCATGTGCATGTGCTGGCAGATGCGGGGCGCAGTGTAGGCTCACTGTCGATCCAAAATGCGGCGACGCTGGCGGGGAACATCGTCAATGCCATGCCCGCCGCCGACGGTGTGATGGCAGCTGTTGCGCTCGAAGCCGAAGTTGAAATTGTGGACATTGAACACACGGAGTGGAAGCCTGTCGAATCCCTCTTCAAGGGCCCCGGCTTGTCAAATGTTGATCCAACCCGGCAGTTGGTCACGCACATCCGTTTTCCGCGCTGTGAAGATCACAGAGGCACCGCCTGGTACCGACTGGGGCGCCGACCATCGCTGACCCTGCCCATCCTCAATTGTGCGGTCAATGTTTTTCTGGATGATAGCGGAGGGATCATACAACGGACGCGGATCGCGCTTGGTCCTGTTGCGCCGCGTCCGTTTCGGGCGCAGGAAGCTGAGCGCTTCCTTGAAGGGCGATCCCCCTCGGCGGAGAACATCAGGCAGGCGGCGGAGATCGCGCGAGGCGAAACCGATCCGCGGGGGAACGTCTTGCGCGCCTCACGCAATTATCGGCTTGCCACGATCCCGGCGATCGTAGAGAACGCTTTATCAAATGCTGTAGAACGCGCGCTGGGTTTTGTCACAACCCCTGGATGATCCAATTGCCATTTCGTCTCTGTGCAGAGAGTCTGCATTAAAGGCTCTCTTGGAATCGCCGTGATTTAGGCATATATGGTGGTGGCGGCAAATAGGCGATAGCCAGACAGGTCAAGATAGATGCGCTGGAACAGGTGCGTGAGATTGAAAATACCATAGCAGCGCCGCTTAAGGACTTTAACCTTGTTATTGAAACCTTCCACGAAGCCGCTATTTTCTCGGTGAACAAAAAAGTTAGTAATTTCTTCCCACCAGTTACGAAGCAGACGGATGAAGTTGTC
>JAIFNG010000180.1 GCA_020047815.1 Anaerolinea sp. | reverse complement strand
ATAAAGGCTTACACGAGCCATTGTATCCAATTGAAGTATGGGAGCAGAATTGTCAAATTCGTGCGGCAAACACAAAAAAACCTTTATCTATCAATAAAAGAAAAAATGAGTTTTTATTGAGCAGAGTTGCGTTTTGCTGGGAATGCAGCACTCGTGAAGGAAAGCCTGTTAGCTTACGAGGCACAACAAATAGTTATGGAAAACGTGTATACAGATGCCCCAACGCATATGGAAAGAAATCGTCCAAAATTTCAAACATAATTATGCCAAAAGATATTATTGCTTCTTTGGATACGAAATCTCCAAGTGTTTTTAGTTTGCACAAAAAGTTTGAATTACCAGCAGATTTATTGGAAGAACAAGCTTTAAGTTTAGTGAAGAAATTTGAAATCCCTGAGGATTGGAAGGATTTAATTCTCGCATATTTTCAATCGGATGATGGCCCCGCTGAATTTAAAAGAAAAAAACATAACTTAATTCAAGAAGCACAAAAACAAAAAATACTTTTCTCCTTGGGATCAATTCATCGCGTTGAAGTAGAAGAGAAATTGTTGCGTATCCACAATGAAATGTCAAACCTTACTCCTCGAGCAGAAAAACAAAGCGCAGAGTTGCTAGCATATTTAAAAAACTTTCAAAGCGTGTGGAAAGATCTCCTTCCATACCAGCAAAACAACTTACTAAAAGTGGTGTTTCGGGGAATTTATTTTGACAGCTCGGGAGAGTTGAAAAATGCTAGCGCGTACGATCCATTTAGCGCATTACTAAAACTCCCATCATTACTTCAATCGCTAAATCTTTGTGCAGATTAACCATAAAGAAATTTAAAAATTTACGCGCATGAATATCCAGACCTTATCAGACCCAGAAAAATTAGGCTAAGTTCTGCAGTAGTGTCAAAAATGCCCTTGCCATGTCTTTTCGTTTTTTAGGCTCAGTAATTCGTGAAAGTGCCATAGCAACATCCACGGCCTCAACGGGCAAATTCTCGGCGTTTCGCGTTTCAATATCGAATGCTTTGAGCCGCGGCCAGTCAGCAAGTAAAAGTAATTCATTCGGATTAATGCCAAAATGATCCGCGAGGAGAATTAAAGAGATAATGCTTGGTTTTTGGCCGCTTAATACACGACGAATGCCTTGATGATCTAATCCGGAGTCCATAGCCGCACCCCGAAAAGATTCATTGTGTTGTTCAAGTAACTGGAGTATCCGCTGGCGCATAGGTTCTGCGTCATAATTTTTATCTTTGGAAATTTTTTTTGCTTTTGCAATTGGAGTTTCTTTCATGATAAAAATCCTTGTGGAAATTTTTTCCCAGTATACAACATTCTTTGGAGGCAAAATGGAAGAACGAATAAATTATGTTCGTATAAAAGCGGCAGGGTATCGCAGAGTGTCCATGCGCGATCAAGTTAATGGATATAGCTTGGATGCCCAAGACACCAACATCACACGATATATCCATGATCGCGGATGGGATTTGGTGGATATCTATGTTGATGCAGGGATATCCGCAAAGAAAGGAAGTCATCGCCCGGCGTTTGAACGGTTGATGCAAGATGCCAAGAATGGAAATTTCAATGTCGTCGTTGTAGATAAAGTTGATCGTTTCTACAGACATCTAGGCGGATTACTCAACACTCTCGATGAGCTCAATTCTTACGGCGTGTCATTTGCATCAGTGCAGGAACAACTTGATTTCACGTCACCCTGGGGCAAGTTGATGCTGACTGTGCTGGGCACTCTCGCTGAAATTTACCTGGATAATCTCAGGCACGAAACGCGCAAAGGGCAAATCCAACGCGCCCGTCAGGGAAATTTCCTGGGAGAGATTCCTTTCGGATATTGCAAAGGTTTATGCTCACGATGTTTAGATCCAAATGGAAAGGATTATTGCCCCAATTTCGGGAATGCAGATTTAGGAAATGGAAAGATATTGATTCCTCACCCTATAGAGTCCCCATTGGTCAAACAAGCATTTGAACTGTATATAAAAGGTGATCAATCCCATAGGTCAATTGCAGATCATCTGAACAAAATAAATATCACCCTGGCTGACGGACAAGTTGTGCAAGCTCGCCAAAAAGGACATGTAGGGCGTACCAGCCCAAGACCTTTTACACGAGACATTGTTCGGGATATGATCAAACGTATTACATATACGGGAAAAATTGCTTACTTCAGCTCCACCGATGATGGGACGCATCGCAAACGAAAAGAACCAATTGAAATATTCAACGGAAATCACCAGGCGTTAATATCTGATGAGGTTTTCGAACGTGCACAAGAAGTCAGGGTACTGCTTTCTTCAAACCCTCACAACAAACAAAAATGCCAGTCAAGGATATATCCATTAACAGGTATTCTTCGTTGCGGTAGATGCGGAAGTACAATGCGTGGAAAATCCAATGGGTATATGAGATATTATACTGATGGCAATAAAACAGACCATTTAAATTGTTGCAAACAAAACTCCATCCCCGCCGAGCCCATTGAAGAAAAAGTGCTTGCATGGATCCGATCTGTTATTGATAAAATTGCGGATGATAAAGATGATCAGAAAAAAATCGTACAATTTGAAGCTTCCAGTGAAAGATACGAACGAGCGAAAGAGTTATATCTTGTAGGCGAACTTCTACAGGAACAATTTCAATTAGAGAAAGATCGCTGGGAAAAATTCACGCCTTCAAATAATTCCGAGTATAATGCCGCAACAACATTTGCAGGAAATATTCAAAGCGAGATTAATTCTTGGTTTGAACTATCTTATCTAAAAAAGAAATGGCTGTTCCGAGGACTAATCGGAACAGCCATAGTACACGGGAACGCGCTTTTAGCCTTGGAACCAACGCTAACGTTCCTGCCTCTTATTCAGAGGCTTCAATCGTGTAACAGCGGGGAGGGCGGGATTCGAACCCGCGACTGGTTTAACCCAGCACTCACTTAGCAGGCGGCGGGGAGGGCGGGATTCGAACCCGCGACTGGTTTAACCCAGCACTCACTTAGCAGGCGAGCCCATTCAGCCACTCTGGCACCTCCCCATTGCTGGGTGGTAGCGACTTTTCGTCGCCCCTGGACAGTTGCTAAAGCTGTCACCACGGATGAGCCTGGCGGAGGGGGCGGGATTCGAACCCGCGTTGGTGTGACCCAAACATGTTTTCAAGACATGCGCCTTCAGCCGCTCGGCCACCCCTCCAGGCGAAAGCGATTTTACCATAGGGTTGGTATAATCGAAACCCATGACTGATAGAGATATGCAAAAAGCCGCATTGCGCGGTGAACCTTCTTATGTTTGGCGCGCAGGGCAGCAGCGCCGAATGGATATGATCGTACATGCCGCAGGCGATCGCATTGGCCGATCGGTGCTTGAGAACGGCTGCGGGGTGGGGATGTACGTGCAGAAGTTGTCTGGTTTGGGTGGGCGTGTGATCGGGTTGGAATATGACCTGGAGCGGGCGGTCGAGGCGGGGATCAATTCGGATGAGATCATCAACGCCGCGGGCGAATTCATCCCGCTTCCCTCTGCGACTTTCGATCTGCTCCTCAGCCACGAGGTGCTCGAACACGTCCAGGATGACCGCGCTGCCATCCGTGAGGCAATTCGCGTTTTGAAACCTGGCGGGCGTGCCGTAATATTTTGCCCCAATCGCGGCTATCCATTTGAGACGCACGGAATTTTCTGGAAGGGTAAATATTACTTTGGCAACAAGTTGTTTGTCAATTATTTGCCGCGCACCCTGCGCGATAAACTTGCGCCCCATGTGCGGGTTTATTCAACAGGCGATCTGCAGAGCCTGTTTGATGGCCTGGATGTGAAATTTATTGAGCGCACCATCATCTTTGGAGCGTACGATAATGTTATTGCGCGTTTTGGCACATTGGGAAAATTTCTGCGCGCGATCCTGCAGTTCCTTGAAAATACACCGCTGAAAGGTTTGGGCCTTTCTCATTTTTGGGTGGTGGAAAAAGTATGATCAAAAAACTCCGGGGTCTTCAAGACTCCGGAGTTTTGTTTTTTTTAGATATGGATTGCCTGTCCTGTCGCCGCGTGTGCCGCTTCCATGATCACCTCTGAAAGCGTCGGGTGGGCGTGGATGTTGCGGGCGATCTCATGCGGGGTGAGTTCCATCATCCGTGCCAGGGTCAACTCCGGGAGCAGTTCGGTCACTTCCGGACCGATCATGGATGCGCCGAGCAGTTCGCCGTATTTTTCATCCACCACGATCTTCACAAATCCGCCGTAATCGCCCATGCCGAGCGCCTTGCCGTTCGCCTGGAAGGGGAAGCGGCCGACCTTGACGGCATGTCCGCGTTCCTTTGCCTGCGCTTCGGTCAGACCAAATGACGCGATCTGTGGCTGGCAGTAAGTGGCGCGTGGCACCATCTCGTAATCTATTGTGACCGTTTCGTGTCCCGCGATATGTTCGGCGCAGATGATGCCCATCGCCGAGCCGACATGCGCCAGCATGAGTTTGCCCGTCACATCGCCGATCGCCCAGATGCCGGGGACATTGGTCTGCATCTTTTCGTTAATTTCAATAAAGCCGCGCTCACTGATCTTAACTCCCAGCTCTTCGAGTCCAAGCCCTTTTGCGTTGGGGCGGAACCCGATCGCGACCAGGGTCTGGTCAGCCTCCAGGACAGTCTCCTTCCCTTCAGCCGAGACCTTCACATGTACGCCCGCTGCCGTGGCTTCGACCGATTCAACCTTGTGACCGACCAGGGTCTTGATCTTGCGCTTCTTGAATTCCTTTTCAAGTTCCTTTGATACTTCCTCATCTTCAAGCGGTACGATGCGCGGCAGCATTTCCACAATGGTCACATCCACGCCATAGGAGCTCCAGACGGTGGCAAACTCGACGCCAATGGCGCCCGACCCGATAATGATCGCGCTCTTCGGGAGTTTGTCCTGCAAAATGGCTTCCCAATAGGTGAGTATTTTTTCACCATCCACCTTCCACACGGGCGGAACTGCCGCGGATGCGCCCGTTGCAACGATGATGTTTTTGGCGGCTAATTCCGTTGATTTGCCATCTTTATCCGTAACGGTAACAACAGTCGGCCTGGTCAGCTGTGCTGTTCCCATATAAACGGTGATGTTATTTTTCTTCATCAAAAAGCCGACCCCTTTAACGAGTCGGTCTGAATTCTGGCGCGAGCGTTTGACCGCCACACTGTAGTCCAGTTTGAGGTTATCAAACGAAAAGCCGAAATCCTTGCCGCGCTCGCGCAGTGTGTGGGCAACTTCCGCATTTTTGAGCAGGGATTTGGATGGAATGCAGCCCACGTTCAGGCATACACCCCCAAGCCATTGCTTGTCCACGATCGCGACTTTCTGGTTCAACTGTGCCGCGCGGATCGCAGCCACATAGCCTGCGGGACCGGCGCCGATAACGATGACATCAAAATTTTCAGACATATATTTTCTCCTGGATGAAGGGTAAAGACCTTGATTCCTGTTCCTGAGTCTGGAAGGGCCGCTTCCGGCTCATAAACAGTTTATTGTAAAGGGAATGGATGGGATCCATATTGCAGACTTTAAGATGTGTGAATGGTGGAAAAGTTGCAAAAGGCTACAACCAGCGCCGTACACGGGACTTGTAACTGGTGAATTGCTCCTTGAACTTTCTCTCGAGCTGGGCTTCTTCGTGCTTGATCACCATGTTGTTCGTAAATATCACCAGCGGCCAGACCAGAATAAAACCCCAGTAAATTCCCATATTAAGCGGCAGCCCGATCAGGATCAGCACAAAACCAAGATAAATGGGATTGCGCGTATAGCGATAAACTCCCGCAGTGACAATTTTTTGAGCCGGCTTTTTGGGGTCGGATGTCGTGCGGGCGCGGCGGAATTCGATCAACGCCAGAACGCCTAAAATAAAGCCCAGCGCAGCCAGACCCAGCCCCAGCCATTTAACGAAGGCGGGCGCGGGAATGGGTAATGGAGCCAGCCAACCCAGGAGAATTGCCATCGTGACGTGGATCATTGTCAGGATCGGCGCAGGGATCCGAATGCCCGCCGGGTCTTTGGCTTCAGTCATTTTGCTGGATTTCATATCATGCCTTTCGAGCCGCCAGCAGGAAAATGGGAAATATCTTTTCGATGCCGTCTATTTTCTTTTTTATTTCAAATGCGGTTGAAAATTTTACACCGGTAAAACCCACATCCTCAACCCATTGTTGAAGTTCGCCGCGCTCAAAGCCTTTATGGACATCGGTTGTGCCGTCAGTGTGAAATGTTCCGTCCTCTTTATCCAGGTCGGCAATGCATAACCAGCCGCCAGGCGCCAGCAGGTCGTGGAATTTTTTCAGGGTGTCTTTGGTATCTGGAATGTGATGCAGGGTCATGAGTGAATAGGTCAGGTCAAAATGTTCATTGGGCAGGGCATCGGCAGACAGGTCAAGTTTCAGCGGGCGCATGTTTGTCACACTCGCAGCAGCGATCTTTTCTGTCAGCACATCCAGCATTCCCTGGGATGTGTCCGCCAGGGTGATCTGTCCCAGATCACCCTGAAGCGCGAAACTCAACAGGCCCGTGCCGCAGCCGTACTCCAATGCGGACATGTTTTCTGCCAGTGGAATGGCGCGGCGAATGGCTTCCCCCACTGTTTTGGCGCGATCCACTTTCATGGGGTCAGAATCCCAGTCTTTTGCGCGTTCGTCAAAATTTGTCACATCCAATCCTCCAATAACAGATCATATTATATAAAAACAGGTTGCGGATGCGCCGTTCAAAATGCAGGAGTGTTTACAAATAACAACTGGATCATTGATCGGAGGATCAGGGCATCCTAAATGATGTCCTCACCTTTCCGCCTTGCATCAAAGATCAAAATTTATGAAAATGGAAAGCGCAATTTGGAAAAAACATCCCGAGGGTTGTCATTAGGCGCTCAAATGACTCGCGGGTACTATGATCTTTTCTGCATTATATACAAAACTGCCAGTGGCTTCCAGAAAAACAGGCTCTCGTCAATGTCTGTTTGGGCAGCAACGCAAGTCGCCAGCCTGTCAGGACGCGTCTTACATTTTCCTTAGTCTGTAAACAGTGGCAAATGTCCAAGAGATACAATGTCTGCCCAATGATCTATGTTGCCCTCGGTCAGGATCGAGGCTTGAGCCACAATGATCGCGCTGGCTTTTTCCAGGATCATTTTCATGCCTTGCAGGGTGGAGCCTGTGCTGATGACGTCATCCAGAATGACAACCTTCCTGCTCTGGATCAGCTCACGGTCTTTCTCGTCGAGGATCAAGACTTGCGGCTGTCCCGTGGTAATTGAAAGCGTCTCCGCCTTGAGCGCGTCGCCCATATAAGGCTTGTACGTTTTTCGCAGAACAACATAGGGCTTCTTTGTTTCCACTGCAAGCGCATGCGCCAGCGGAATGGACTTGGCTTCTGCTGTTACGAGAATATCATACTGGATGCCGGTAAGTTTTTTTGCGAGTTCACGGGCACAGGCTTGCACCAATTCGGTGTCGCCCAAAATATTCAATATTGCAATTTTAAGACCCGGCTTAATTTCAAACAGGGGCAGGTCACGTTTAATGCCTGCAATTTCGATCGAATATACCTGGCGGTCTGACATGAATTTTCCTCCACAAGGGAAATGTGTATCGCGCGCAAGTTTATCATAACTTTTACATTGGCATTTTTTGCACACCCATGATCCCGTACGGATTCCCCCCATCCGTCCCCGACACTTGCACCGCACGCAAGTGCAGGTGTCGCAGCGAGCGGGAGCGACTCGACCCGCGCCACCACGCCCGTATCATCCCCGAAGGGGGCAAGTTCTTCTTGCAAGCTCAGCGGTGGGACAGGCGCGGTTAATTTTCCTATTATTTGTTTGCTATAATATTCATCAGTCAATGCCTTTACTGGCAAGGAGAACGAAATGTGCCAACAAGTGACCATTCAAACATCCAACCTCGAACAATTCAAGTCCATGCTCAAAACCGCGCTTGGACGTGAAGCAAAATTATTGGAATATTCCATCCAGCGCACCCGTGAGGCTCTTGCTCCCTTTGAAAAGCGATTCAACATGACCACCGACGAATTTGAGCGCAAGTTCAACGCCCGCGAAATCGAAGAAACGTTGGACTTTTTGGATTGGTGGATGGAAGTGGAAGCCCTGCGCCACCTCGAATCCAAACGCAATCTTATTCAGGACGCCCGTGTTGAATAGTCTGTTTGTCGATTATCTCGCATCGGTTGACAAAACTCTGCGCGGCTCGCCATTTGTCAACGATTTTCAGACACAGCATGAAGATCGCGGCGAAGTCTGGTTTTTACGCGTCAACGTGTATTTCATTGACAATTCGCTTCTGCATTTCAGGGAACTCTTTGTCGAGCAGGAAAATCCCTTCAAAAAGACCTACACTTATCACTACCAGCGGGAAGACGGCACAATGATTTTCCGCTACGACAACGCGCCGCATTTTCCTGATATACCCACCGCGCCGCATCACAAACACATTGGGGAAAACGATGTTGTTGCGGCAAACGCTCCGGATTTGGAATCTGTGTTGAAAGAAATCGAAGCGTTGATTAAACCTTAAACTCAAAACTCTCCGCCCGCAATGACTCCAATAACCCCTCCACCCGCCGTGTGGATTGCGAAGCACCCATCCGCCCCCGCACGAAGTCCCCGACACTTGCACCCCACACAAGTGCAGGTGGCGAAGCAAGCGGGAGCGGCTCAACCTGCGACAAAATAACTATCGAGCACGGACAAATTTCACCCGCTTTTCGTTGACATCTAAACTCTCGATCTTCCAACCTGCATTGGACCACGAACGGGTATTTCGATGGTTGCCTTCCGTCTCATGCTCCCACCATCTTTGGTCTTCGTACGCGGAGGATGGCAGTTTATTATTCAATATTCCTTCGATCTCTTCAAAACCAAGCGCAACTTCTCTTTTGCTGGCGGGAAGGTCACGCAAGTAAGTTTCAAGCGGCATATACTTTCCAGTCATCAAGCACCTCCTCCAAAACTCTCACTCAGTAGACTCTCAACCAACCCCTCCACAATTCGACTTTGCTCAGTGCAAGCCTGCCGCGTGGATTGCGAAGCACCCATCCGCCGCGCACGAAGTCCCCGACACTTGCACCGCACGCAAGTTCTTCTTGCGGGCTCAGCGGTGGGACAGGCGCGGTTAATTCTTCAATCATTGTTTGCTATAATATCATCAGCCAATGCCTTTACTGGCAAGGAGATCAAAATGTTACAACACATTACGATTCAAACACCAAATGCCAAACGGCTTAAACCACTGATTCGCTCGGTTATTGAGAATGCAGTGTATGATGTCGAACATGGTATCAAAAAGACACGCGCAAAACTCGAAGCCTTCGAAAAGCAATTTAATATGAGCACCGCCGAGTTTGAGCGTCGATTCAAGCCTGGTGATTTGGAAGAAACGCTCGATTTTATCGAATGGAAAGGCGAAGTAAAAACCTTAAGCTTGCTGGAAGAAAAACTCAACGCCTTCAAAGAAGCCAAAATCAAATGATCGAAGAGTATTTTGAAAGCGTCAAGGCGTTACTACAAAACCTTTCCCTTCTCCGCTCGCCTGAAGTTGACTATGACTACCGTGATAGAGAGACGGGCTTCCTCAAGGGGGATTTGGTTTTTAAGGACGGCTCATGCTTGCACTTCCGCGAGTTTGTTCAAGTAAAAAGCGGACATCCCGTTTATCGCTACATGTATGCTTTTCAATATATAGACTCAGGCGGCATATTGATTTTTCGGTACGATGACTCGAAACACTTTCCAAACCTGCCCACCGCGCCGCATCACAAACACATTGGGGAAAACGAAGTTGTTGCGGCAAATGCTCCTGATTTACAAACTGTGCTAAAAGAAATCGAAGCGTTGATTAACCCCTGATCTTTGAACGCCTCCGTCATCAGACTCTCAAACACCCATCTGCCCCCGCACGAAGTCCCCGACACTTGCATCGCACGCAAGAGCAGGTGTCGAAGCGAGCGGGAGCGACTCGACCCGCGCCACCATGCCCGTATCATCCCCGAAGGGGGCAAACTCTTCATGCAGATTATCTGATCTCATAGGCAATCAATCCCGCTTTCATCGCGCCAGTGACTGTACCGTCCACTTCTTCTGCTCCTGGGAAAAACCATTCTTCGGCATCATATTTTTCATTTGAATATTTAAAGATGGCGAAATCCCAATCATCCATTTTGCCATTCCATGTGAGACGACAAATGGGCAAAGGCTCATACCGATCTGTACGATCCAGATATAGAAATTTACCTTTGAAACGGACTGAATAACCACGCTTTATCTTTTTTGAAAAAATGGTACTCAAGAGAGAGGTGGATTCTTTCAGGTTTACACGGTTGAACTCATCAATCAGTTTCTGAACTTCTTCCTGAATTTCCGTTGGAATGGTTTGCTTTTTTGGCATGGCTTTTCTCACTCATTCAAATACACGTTTGCCGAAATCAGAAAAGCTCTTTCTGGCTTGCCTGTGAATTGACCATCATCATACATGGATAATTCGTATTTTTCATTGCTGTAAGTGTAAAATGCAAACCCCCATTCGTCGTTTCCGAAATAACGCAGGCGACAAAGATGATTGGGAGTGTTGCGCAGACGCTCGGCATATACTTCACGAGTTTCACCCCAATCCGCGGGAGGCCAGCTATCGGTGAGAACGGGTTCGGTATATGCGTCAATATAGCAGAATTGATTCTTGAAACGAATTTCAAGGCGTGTATATTTGCCTTTGAACTCCTTCTCTGCAACCACATGAATTCGTTTTTCCACATCCGTCTGGACAGCAGGCGGAATTTTTATGCCGCCTGAATTGGGATCGAACATCCATCGTTTTGGTGTCATTTTATGCCTGCTTTTTTTTAGGAACTAAAACTCTCACTCAACAAAGACTCAAAAAGATTCTCCACCTGCCGCGTGGACACACCCATCCGCCCCCGCAGCGACTCGATGTCTCGACAAAACCCGACAACCACCCGCGCTGCCACGTCTGCAAATTGGTTAATGAAGTTCATAAAATTCATCCGTGCCCAGTTTTGGAATTAACTTTTTTGCCAATTTGTCGATTTTTCCAGAATGACCTGCGTAGATCCAATCGTCAATGCTTCCGCTATAACACCAACGCTCGGCCTGATATTCGCGAGTCTCCTGGTTGTCCAAAATAAACCGCATGACGGGCGTAAACTGAGTATAGCGATCCAGTTCCTCTTGCAGGCGTTCCTCCACCGTTTCTATATTTAGACCAGCCTGACCAAGAATGATTCGCAGGCTATCCATTCCGCCGCCAATGCCTTCATAGATCATGATCTGGTCAGTTTTGATTGTCACACGATAATTCTGTGCTTTGGGATGCTTCTTTAACGCGGCATCCACGCTGGCGGATTCTTCGGGACGGATCAATTGCGGACGCACCTTGACCAACGACACAATCGCATTGACGCTTTCTTCGATTTCATATCCAGTAGGAATTTCTTCCACAAGTTCATCTTTTCGTTCACGCGCAAAGTAATAGCGCGGCCTGCCTGTTTTGGTCACGCCTTTGTTGAGAAAATAGGTAAAACCTTTGCGATTGGTGTAGGTGATAGGCATGGCTGAATTTTACTCCCAAGGTTTTAGGAAAAACTCTCCGCCAGCAGACTCTCGAACAGCCCCTCCACCTGCCGCGTGGATTGCGAAGCACCCATCCACCCCCGCACGAAGTCCCCGAGCGAAACGAGTGGGAGCGACTCGACCCGCGCAAAGACAACCATCCGCGAATGAAACCACGAATACTCGAACCGCGAGTCTTCCATTCGTGCATTCGTGAAAAATTCGTGGACGGTATTCATCCAAAACTTTCCGCCAGCAGACTCTCAAACAACCCATCCACCTGCCGCGTGGACTCACCCATCCGCCCGCGCAGTGACTCGACCCGCGTCACCATGCCCGCAAACTCTTCTTGCAGGCTCAGCGGTGGAAGTGGAATATTAATATCAGCAATTTGTTCTGTATTCACATTGAATTGAACAGCCGTTCTTCCTGCCCTTTGCATAAACCTTGCTCTGCCACCGTCTGATTTTAGCCAATGCCAAAAGAAAACTGGTGACATGATTTTTGGGTTAAACCGCAATCGCATTACATGAGAATCAAAAACAACAACTTCATTTACGTCTTGTAAGATTGAGGCTTTCCCAAGATGGTCTTCGCTGCCAATAGCGCGTGCAAGTAAAAAGTCACCAGTCTTTAATCGGAATCGCTCTAATTCTTTTCCATCTAAAGTTATTCTTTGACTACTTTCTAAATCAACTTTTTTGCTGCCAATTTCACCAACACGTACAACAAGATATTTTCCACCATTATGTGCTGGATTGGGCGTTCCGATTTGGGGCTTAATTGCAAAGGCTTCTGAAAGTTTTACAACATCCCATCCTTTGTCATTTACCGACGGTTCCCCAAACATCTCCAAAAACACGGACTGGAGCAGGGCATCGCCAAGATCGTGCGCAGTCCGCCGTAGTTGACGCAGGCGGTCGGCGCGCGCCAGCAGGGACGCAATCCGCTTTTGCTCGGTCAACGGGGGAAGGGGAAGTTTTATTGTTTCGAGATCTTCGCGCGCAATAGCAGTAAATGTTGAGCCTGTGCCTGCCTTGGCTAATTCAGGTTCATAAAAGCGCAAAAAGTAAAGCAGGAAATCACGGTCAAGTTTTTTACCAACACGAATCGCAGATATGCCACGACCAATGCAAGAACGTTCTTGACTCACATTGGTTGGGCCAACGGGCGCCCGAACAGAAATCAAAATATCACCAGCCTCGGCGATTCGACTTGGTTCAGTACAATAAACTCTCGGAGTTGGATACATATCGCCAAAATCAGTTTTGCCTTGATAAAACGGCAGACCTTTTCCAACTGTATTGTATGTTGAAGAGGGCGGGCTTTGTCCCATAATGACTTGGGCGACATCGGCAAGGAGTTCGTAGTTCAATTCATCCTTCATCTTTCTGCCTTCATCCTTTTACCAACTTCTTCAACTCTTCAATTTCACTTGCCATTACACTTTCCAACCGCGCCAACCGTTCCAGCGTCACCATCCAAAACCGTCCCGAAGGTTTTGAGCAACCGCCAAAGTTCTGCAAGTCAAACCTTCGGGACGTTGCACTATTCACCATTCACTAATTTCCCAAGTTCTTTTATTTCATCCAACATCACACTTTCCAACCGCGCCAACCGTTCCAGCGTCACAGATGGCTTCTCGTGATAAACAGCGTCCGCATCCACCTGGCGGTAGCGGCTGGCAGAGAGATCGTACTTGTTGGCTTTGACTTGCTCCTTCGTCACCCAGAACTGGCGGGTCAGACGATCCAGTTCAGATTGAGGCGCAGAGATTTGAGATTCGACATTCGATAATTCGGTTTGAAGCGTCCCGAAGGCTTCTCTCAAGCGACTCGACTTTTCAACAACAGCCTTCGGGACGTTGTTATCAGCGGCAGAAATGCCA
>JAIFNG010000021.1 GCA_020047815.1 Anaerolinea sp. | reverse complement strand
CGCCAGGGTGCGCTCTTTTTCATCCTTGCGGCCGGGTTTCAGACCAGCAACCAGTTCGCCCAGGTCTGCGTAGGGGGCGGGTGTCTCCTGGAAATATCCGACTGATTTGTAATATTGGAATTGGGCGTGATCGTCAGTGCTGATGCGATCGATCTGCGCCAGGGCTGTGCCTGTCCAGTAGGAATCGAAATCAACTGCCGAACCATAGGCGCCAGGTCTCAGCCAGTCTTTTTTGATAATGGGAGTCGGGTGTTTTAGGATCGGACCGGAGGTGACCACCATTTCAGAATCAACCACAGCTTGTTTTGGCTCTCTGACGCCGGTAATCTCAAAGTTGAAACGCGCTTTCATATCCGCAATGAACCTTTCCTGCACATCCGGGAAGATATCATAGGCATAAACTTGCTGGGCGAGGGCTTCGAGGTTGGTGCGTCCCTGAACGCCGCAAGCCAGGATGCCAACTGTTGTGGATTGGGGGAGAGCGAGATACTTCGCAGAAAGAGCAGATGCCGCGCCGGTGCGCATGGCAGTGATCCAGATGCAATCCATGATGGCATACGGAACGCCGGTTTCCACATCGTTCAAAATGAGGAGTCCCGTGATATAAGGCAATTCACGTTTGTAATTCTCCGGGTAACCGCTGACCCATTTGATGCCCGCTGAACCCATGGTTGGGATGTAAGCCGGCATGGCATGGATGAACGCATCGGGCATGGTGTGGATCCCAGGTTTGGGAGGCATCTCCACTTTTCCATTTCCCTTTTCCATGAAGGCTTTTTCAAGCAGTTCGATGATCTTCTGCATGGGCAGGTTGACTGTTTCCACGTCGGAACGTGATAAATATAGGACTTGCTGTTCAAGCATCGAGGGCTCCTTGTGCAATGATATACGGCTCATTATAAGACCAGCTTCCAAAACAATGAAAACAATCCACGGTTGTTGTCATTTAACCTGACACCAGAGGGTATCCAATTTGGGCTTTTCTCCCATGCGCTCCCAAAGCTCTTGAAGTGAGTTTTGACGTAAATTCCCCATTGCAGATGTGTAGGAAAATGTACAGGGTCGCAGGGACATATCAGCGCCGATAACCACGCTGGTATGTCCGCAGGTGCAAAGGGACAAGAATGTGATAGTAAGGTTCTTATACTCATTTCTCCATTGTTGGAGCTGTCGGTGGATCAAAGAGCGTTACCGCTTGATACGCGGTTATAAGCGCGAACAATCTGTGCTTAATGTCAGCCGCTTGATTGCTTTTGCAGGATCACATTTAGCATCTGGTCTTAATTTGGCGGATTTGATCGCATGGCATATTTTTGAAACTGCCGATTCTCTTCGATCCTGGCTACTCATCTCGTTTTACCAATTTTGGAACGACCACCGTCTAACTCACAACCTGGTTACCTTTTCTGCGCGCAGAAAAGGTTCTCCGCGCTCGGTATCCATCTCCATCATGCCTGTTACCAACAGCGGAAGGCTGGATCCCAGCAGGTTTTTTGTGGCACGATAGGCGTCCGGAAAGAGGATGGCATCCAGGGTACCGTGCAAGTCTTCAAGAGTGAGGAAGAGCATGGATTCGCCTTTGGCGGTGCGGCTGCGGTGTGAGGTTTGACGGATTCCTGCCACTGTGACCCTGCGGCCTACCCTTTCGACCGCTTCAAGGGTGGTAAGCGCGCCGGCTTGTACGATCTTATCCGCTACCAGTTCCAATGGATGTGCGTCCAGGCTGGCGCCAAGGATTTCCATCTGCGCCTGCACTTTTTGTTCCAGCGACCAATCTTCCCCTGCATCCACCCAACTGAATAAACTCATTTGTCCCGCCTGCCAGCCGCTCTGCAATCTTCTCAAGATGCCTGGGATGTTTCCAAAACCCTCAAAGGCGCCGACCCGCGCAAGGTTTACCGCCTCCTGCTCGCGCGGATCCGCCCGCGAGAGAAAATCGTCCAGGGATCCAAAAGGCGCCAACTGCAGGATGCGCTGAGTGGTTCGCCGTGTCAGGTCACGTACCTGCTCCAAGCCCATGTACAATGTTCCGTTTTGCACCTGAAAACTGGATCTGGAGAAATTGACATGCGGCGGACGGACGGTCAGCCCCATCCTTCGGGTTTCGCTGAGATATACCCGCTGGCTATAATATCCGCCCCAATTGGCAAGCACCGCCGCCATGAATTCAGCGGGAAAGTGCTCCTTGCACCAGGCAGAACGCCAGCTGACTTGCGCGTACGAAGCGGCATGGGCTTTTGGGAAGCCATAGCCCGCGAATGCCGCCATCATCTCCCAGACCCGTTCACCTGTTTCGACAGGTACGCCGCTCTTTGCCTGTGCCTGGGTCACAAACTTATTTTTCAGTTCCTGCATCTTTTTGCCAGGGTCAAAGTGACTCATTCCGCGGCGCAGCAGGTCTGCCTCCGCCAGGCTGAAGCCTGCCAGTTCATGTGCGATGCGCAGTACCTGCTCTTGATACAGGATCACACCGAAGGTATCATCCAATAACGGAGCCAGTGATGGATGTAGATGCCTGACTGCCTCCTCTCCCTTAAAACGACGTACGAACGCATCCTTTAACCCGCCGCTGAGAGGACCCGGCCGATATAGTGCCAAAGCTGCCATTATGTCATCCTCGCATTTGGCATGGATCTCACGCAAAGTGGCTCTCATACCCGGGCTTTCGATCTGGAAACAACCGATCGTTCCGCCGGACTCCACCCGTCGGGAGGTGGCAGGGTCATCGCCGGGTGTGGACTCTAGCACCGCCAGGCGATCTGTAAATTGTTCGGGCTGGCTTTCCTGAATGAATTGTGCCACATCACCGAGGACGGTCAGCCCGCGGATGCCTAGCAGGTCGATCTTAACTAATCCCAGCATCTCGACGGATTCCAGGTCCAATTGGGTGATGACCACACCCTTGCTGCTGGAACGCATAACAGGTACCAGGTCAGTCAGGATTCCGGGGGCAACGATCACGCCGCCTGGATGAACCGAAAGATGACGCGGCAATTTCAGGATGGCTTCGGCTTCATCAAAGATAATCCGCTTTGACGGGTGTGCGGTACGTAACTCTGCAAATGGAGAGGGTGGGTCTTGTCCCTTTTCGTTTTCCTCGAAGCGCGCCCAGAAAGAGTGTGGCAGCAGGTTTGCCATTTCGCGTGCCAGGCTGATGGGCAGACCATGTGCTTTTGCCACATCTGCCAGCGCCGAGCGGGGGCGATAGCGGTTGATGGTTCCAACCATCCCAACCCGCTCCGCTCCATAAGTTTCAAAGACATGCCTAATGACCAGATCCCTGCGCCGCGAACACAGGTCCGTATCAATGTCTGGCGGGGTGCTGCGGGCGGGGTTGAGGAAACGTTCGAAGTATAGATTTAGACGCAACGGATCGGGACTGGTGATGCCGAGGCAGTGCGCCACCAGCGAGGATGCCGCGGAGCCACGCGACGAAAATGGCACGCCGGTTTCCCTGGCAAAGTTCAGGATGTCCTCGACGATCAGGAAGATCGGCTCAAACCGCATGCGGGCGATGACCTGCAGTTCGTGGTCGAGACGCTCTTGAATTTCAGGGGTGATCTCACCATAAAAGGTGAGTGCTCCTGCAAGTGCCTTGCGGCGTAAATGCTCCGCAGCAGAGACTCCTTCCGGCAGCGGGACGGTGGGCATACGCGGTATGCCGATTGGCAGGTCGAATTTACAGCGTTCCGCGATCTCATGTGCGGCGGATAGTGCATCGGGAAAATTGGCAAAGCGGCGTTCCATCTCCTGCGGACTTGGGAAGTGCAACCCCGATTTTACGGATAGGGAATTAACGGTTTTATTGAGGCGAATTGCAGTCAGGGTACGCTGCAAGGCGGCTTGTTCTGGTTTGAGATAGTAGATGGGATGGACGGCGACAGCGCGCACAAAGTCAGGAACGTCTTTTGACGGGTCTTGCAAGGCGAAAAACAACCGATCGCTGAAAAGTTCCTGCAACGATCGGGGATTCCCCGAAAGCGCGATCAAGTCTTTGGAGTGGGAAGCGAGCAGATCAAACGAAAGCGGTGAATCATGCAGGGCAATGGCACTGCTCAGCCGGCAGAGATTTGACCACCCCTCGCAGCTGGTTGCCAGTATGTGCAGGGGCATTCCTTCGAAGTCCACTTCCAAACCGAGGATGGGCTGGATTTCAGCCCGCTTGCAAGCCGTGGCAAATTCCAGCACGCCTGTCAGCAGGTTGTGGTCGGTAAGGCCTAGTGCAGTCATGCCGTAACCCTGCGCAGTCTGCACAAGTTCTGCAGGGGTGGCGAGACCTTCCTGCAGTGAGTAAGCCGAATGGCTGGTGAGGTGGATGACCATTGCAGAATTGTATTCGAAAATACGTTTTCAATTTAAAAATCATGCTCCCATATTTGGTATGGGGGCATGATTTTTGGACTTTTGTTTATTGTGGTCTCAACTGGGCTCGAACCAGTGACCTTTCGGATGTGAACCGAATGTTCTAACCAACTGAACTATGAGACCTCTTGTGTGTGGACTATGCGCTCGATCCAACTGAGTTATGCACCTGAAGAAGCGACCGCGATTATAGTATAGGCTTTCCACTTTTGCAAGCATTTAAGGAGGTGGCAAATAATCCCAAGGGTTTACTTTCCAGGTTGCGGTCATGATCTCAAAATGCAGGTGCGGACCGGAGGAGCGGCCTGTGCTGCCGACTGCGCCAATGCCTTCACCCTGGCCAACACTCTGACCGCAACCACGGTAGATCGCACTGAGGTGTGCGTACAAAGACTGGAATCCATTGCCGTGATCGATCATCACCATATTCCCATAACCGTAATCATTCCAACCGGAATAAACGACCACACCTGCGTCTGTGGCATACACGCCCTCGCCTTCACTGCCTGCCAGGTCAATGCCGCGATGATTGGTTTTCTCGGAATAATCAAAACCTGAAAGAAAATGTTTATTGGTCGGATAGACGTAGGTTCCATAGCCCACTGCGCCGCCGCTGACAGGGTCACAGGCGCCCTGTCCAAGCACACGGGCTGAGGCGGGATTTTCACGGGTCACACCAAGCGGCGCGCTCCAGTTGACAAACTCTCTTGAGCCGTTGGGGATGATCAGCCAGGTGCCGGTTTTAATATTTGCGTTGTTGTAGTCACCAACCGTATTGGAGTCAATATGATTGCCGGGAAATTCAATCACATCCGCAGCAGTCACTCCGTAGAATTCAGCCCATTCCCCAAATGGGATTCCGCCCAGCCATTCCCAGTAAACACCATTCACTGGCAGAATGGCCAACTCCTGACCGGGTTTCAACGAATGTGGGTCATCCAGCAGGATGTTGTAGTTACCCCAAAGAATCGTTTGCGGTTCAAGCCCGAATTTATCCCCGATGCCGAAGACTGTATCGCCATCCTGAACGGTGTACATTGATATTTCCTGGCGGGGACGGGAAGGGACGTTAGTGTGAAGCTGGGCTGCGCGCGCAATCCCGGAAATAATGGGTATGTCCAGCGATGGGATCGAGTTGATGTCCACCTCAATGGTTGGGACGGGATTTGAACCCTGTGTGGTGTTTCCTGACGGCTGGCGAGGTGTCTGACGATAATAGGCTTGTGCAAGCAGGATCACGACCAGGATAGCCGCAATCGAAAACAGGTTTGTGCCAATCCGCATCAGGGACTCGCCCAAGCCCATTTGAATAAGGTTGTTCATCCAACGGACGATCAAGCCGGGTTTTCTGGGTAAGGATGGAGAGGCATTTGTCCCATTTTTATCTTTATCCGATCCGCTTGGACCGGATGCTGATTCATCAAAATTATTTTGCATGTTGTTCATCATAACACGGGCAAAAAATCAAAGTCAAGCTGCATATTAAACGCTAATCCTGTGTTAACCCGTGGTCTGGCGGATGATCGGACGAAAGACTTGAATCCCGCCGATCACCGCCAGCGAAATAAATCCACATATCAGAGTGGTGGTGGCCAGGCTGAATTCCTGTGTCATCCAGCCGATTAGCAGGCTTCCAAATGGAGTGACGCCCTGCACAGCCCAAAGGTAAATGCTGAATACACGCCCGCGCAGATCATCTGGAACCTGGGTTTGAACCAAAGTATTCATCGTCGCGAGTTGAGTCACAGAGCCCCAACCCATGAGTGCAATAATAACGACGGCAATCCATAACGAGCTTGAAAGGGGGATGGCGATCATGCCGAAAATGAAAGCCGCTTCTCCCAGCAGGAGACGCAATCCGCGCCGTCGTTCACTGTTATTCATAGCAATCGAAAAAGCCGCGATCAATGCGCCTGCTCCCTGTGCTGTATATAAAAAGCTATTTCGCATATCCACTATCGCTTTTGTGTCGCCAGCCTGTCCGAGCAGGTCCTTGGAGATGACAGGCAATTGCTGAACAATGGGAAAGCCGAAGATGCCCAATGTGGCGGCGATCACGATAAGCATTCCAACAGCGGGTGTGTTGAAAAGGTAATGGGTTCCCTCGCGTAGTTCGGTCATGATGGAGCGTGTTCGCGGTTTGAGAGGCGTCTTGTAGCGGGTGTGAACAAAAAACAAGCCAGTAACAATGGCTACAAAGCTAAAGCTGTTCAGCAGGAAAACCCAACCTTCGCTGTTATTTGGAAAAAGCAAAAACACAGGTACGATCAGGGAGGGTCCCAGAACGCGGGAGATATTGAATGCGGTGGACTGCAAGGCGATGGCATTGGGCAGGGATTCTCGGCCCACCAATTCGATCAGCATGGACTGACGCGCGGTGATCTCGAATGCAGAAGCGATGCCCAGGATCAGGGAAATGGCAAGAATGTGTTCAATTTGGATCCGCCCACTCAGGGTCAGGTATGCGAGGGCAAAAGTATCCAACATCATTACGGTTTGCAGGACAATGATGGCTTTCCGTTTGTCCACATGTTCGATCAACACGCCGCCGGGAATGGCGAGGAAAAAGGTGGGAAGCGAAACCGCAAAGCCGATCAATCCCAGATCAAAGGGACGTCCGCTGAGTCGATATGCCAGCAGGGGCAGTGCTGTGTTTTGCATGGACGTGCCAATAAGTGAAAGCAGGTGTCCAACCCAGAAGATGGCAAAATCACGTGATTCAAGTGCGGGGAAACGACGGGTAAGTGAGTTCATCAGGGGGAGCTTGTGGAATGCCGAAATCGAAAGGCATTTTCCATTCGTTTATTACTCCAGTGGCATAATTAATTCAGGTCGGTCGTTCATGGGGGTGTTGACCAGGGTTGAAACAGGGTATGCAGACATCCTGTCAGCCGCGAGAGGTCGAATGAGGTGAAGCAGGGCTTCACCTTTTTGGGGTGCAGGATCCAGCCAGGCGGCAAAATTCTCTTTTTCCAAGATCACGGGCATACGATTGTGCAGGTTGGACATCAGTTCATTGGGTGCAGTGGTAATGATGGTGCAGGTGCGGAGTGTGTTCCCTTCGGGTGAATGCCATTCATCCCATAAACCCGCGAAGGCAAATGGCTGGCGGTCTTTCATATGGATGTAGTACGGCGTTTTTGTTTTCTGCCCGGTCTGCGCCTGCCACTCGTAAAAGCCATCGGCCGGAATGAGACAGCGTTTGTACTTAAATGCCCCGCGAAAGGAAGGTTTCTCGGCGACAGTTTCACCACGCGCATTGATGAGTTTGTTTGCGATGGAAGGGTCTTTTGCCCAGGACGGGATCAAGCCCCACAGGAAAAAATCCGCCTGGCCTTTTTTATCGTTGGGAATGGCGAGGACAGGTTGTGAAGGGGATATGTTATAACGAGGCGCAAAGCGGGAGGGAAAGATGAAATTTCCAAAAACTTCCAACAATTTTGCAGGGTCAATGGTAAGTGTAAATCGTCCGCACATGAGGTCTCCTAAAAACCTGTCACTTCCCAGGTAACGGGAAATAAAATGTTGTACCTTTTCCCAGTTCTGATTCCAACCCGATGCTCCCCTTGTGGACTTCTGTACATTATTAGCATCAATTTGTCCACGTACCAAGCCATTGCGTCTTGCACAAGTACAGTGAAAAGCGGATCACCTGGTGGATTCATTAAAAGCCCAATGCGCGAAAGCTGTAATTGGTCATTCAATAGTGCCTGCATTATCAGGGTTGCATGCTCGATGCGTTAATATCATCCTAAAATTTTTGGATATTTCCAGCCAGGGCATCTTTTTCCAGAAATGTCCACTCACTTTTTCAGCCTGCGCGCATCCCCCATTCGCACGGTGACTCCAATCGAATCCAAGTGCTCCAGCAAAGCTTGCGCGTATTTTCGGGTTGTACTCATCGAATCCCGTGCCTCCGCCAGGGTGATTTCCCCGTTTGCCTCGATCGCAGTCCGGATTTTTGACACCAGGGTGTCGTAATCTTTTTTACGGAAAAGCACATCCTGCGCGACAGCTGTAAGTTCGCCGAGTTCAATCAGCGCGTTGACCACCTCCTCGCCCGCTTCGGTCTGGCATTCCTTGAGACTTGGAGTGGCATAAGGATTCTTTTCGAACATTTGCAGCAAGTCCTTCGCCTTAACCTGGTCTGGTCCGTTTAACTTAATCTCATGCCCGGGCTTGGCGAGCCAGATGGAGTGATCAGTGATGGTATGTTCCGCGATCAGACGGTTTATGATGACGTTGAATACGCGGGGTATAAGTTTCAGTTTGCTCTTTAATTCTTCGCGAGGGATACCGCGTCGCAGAGGGTACTGCAAATGGTGTGTCTCAATGGTTTGTAAAATTTTCCCACTTAAGGTGTTCCAGTGAGGCAGGGCAATGGCAAGAGTGCTGCTTGTACATGTCCGGGCGCCATCCTCTAAAAGGATAAGTTGTCCATTGGTGATCAATTCCTGAAGAGCGGTTTCTGCTGCAGACGATTCCAGGCGCGATTTTGTGACCATCTCTTTCAGGGGTGCGGTGTTCAATGCCAGTGCTGCTTCAAATAGGATATCTGCTGGTGAGCCTTGCGCCAGCGATTCAAGGGATCTAAGTGTGTCTTCATTGAAGCGTTTGTGCCTGCCTTTTGGCTGATGGTCTACTATGATGCCGCCGCCGAGCGTTTCGCTGGGAGACGGTCGGCGCAGGATATATTTGTCGCCGCGGACCGTGACAACGGGGTCACGCAGTTCAAGTTGAATCCAGCCCTCTTTGCCAGGCAGGAGTTCCTCAGTTCCCAGCAGGCGCAGGTTTGCAATGGTTTCACTGGCACCCACAAAAAACTTGACTTCGTCGCCATGCTTGATCGCTGCCGATGCATCTTTGAGCAGGCGAAAACGCGCGTCCAACCTGCGGGTAGGTTGGTATTGATTTGGGTGGACAACTACTTCACCGCGTTGAATCAACTCAGTGTTGATGCCCGAAATATTCACAGCTGTCCGAGAGCCCAGTGCGGCGCTCTCCTCTTTTTTCTTATGCGTTTGCAAGCCCCTAATCCTGCCCTTCATTCCGCCCGGCAAAATCTCCACTTCATCTCCGACAGAGAAATGCCCGTCACTGAGTGTACCTGTGACCACCGTGCCGAAGCCACTCATGCTGAAGACCCGGTCAATTGGCAGGCGTGGACGATTCAAGTCTAGCCGCTCCGGCTTTTCCGCCAAAATTTTTCCGAGAGTATCCAGGAGTGCATCCAATCCCGTTCTGGTCCTGGCAGAAACACGCACAATAGGCGCGTTACGCAGAGTGGTTTCGCTGATAGCAGCGTGGATGTCCATTTCCAGCAGGTCGAGCCATTCAAGGTCGGGGGCAAGGTCGATCTTGGTCAGCACGATCACGCCACTGGGGATTTGTAATAGGTCCAATATTGCCAGGTGTTCCTTTGTCTGAGGCATTACGCCTTCGTCTGCGGCAATGACCAGCAGCGCCGCGTCAATGCCGCCAATGCCAGAAAGCATATTTTCAATGAAATCACGATGACCCGGGACGTCCACAATACCGACCTCTTCGCCATTGGGCAGTATCATCCAGCCAAAGCCGAGTTCGATGGTCATCTCGCGAGCCTGCTCCTCCTTAAGACGGTCAGGGTGCGTGCCTGTCAGAGCTGCAATGAGTGTGGATTTTCCGTGATCTACATGACCTGCTGTGCCGATAACTCGCATGATGCTTCCTGAATTTATTTTGTTGTTTTCTTGCCGTGACCCATGATGCGTTGATAAGAGGTCATCCACTCATGTACTGAATTCATAATTTCCTGAAGGTCCTTTTCTGTCGCGTCGGTGATCTGGTGCAGTTGGTCCTGCAAAACCTGTGTAATGTCATTCAAAGGCGAGATGCGTTCATCCGTTTTTGTCAGGTCTTTGCGTATATCGCGGAATGACTCTTCATTGGAAAGGCTGTAACCCATCCAGCGTTTTTGGTCATCCACTTTGAAGCTGACCCATTCCTGCCGCAAACGATCTTCGGCCAGACGCTGCATTTCGGTTACTTCATTGATGCGGCGTTCGAGTTTTGTGTTTAGTTCGAGGTAGGTTTCCTGAGCTTTTTTTGCGCCACGCAGTGCATCATCCAGCCGTTGGATGTGACCATCGAGCCCGGCTGATTCTTTTTGGAATGTCTCAAATTTTTCCTTCCAATCCTTCCAGGCGCGGTCACGGGCAATTTGAGCGATGGTTTGTTGTTCAAGAAAGGCTGTTTGTGCCTGTTTACGTTCCAGTTCAGAGGCGATGAGGTCCTTGAAACGGTTTTCAACATTGCGCACACTGTCAGCGGTCATGGTGTATTTATCGCGGTTCTCATCCACACGTTTCCGGATGGCAACCAGTTCTCCCTGAATGTCGGTAATTTGCTTCAGGTCATTCTTGCGGGTTTCATCCATTGCTTTCAGGGAATGAAGCACATCTTCATTCGAACGTGCAGCCTGGTCAACGTGTGTCTTGAAGTCGCTGATATTTGTCAAAATGCGCTGGATTTCATTTGTGCGCTCTTTGAGTTCCCTTTTCATTTCCTGGAGGCTGGCGGTGGTGGTGGTTTTAAGCTGTGAGAGGGTTTTTTGTATCTCGATAAACTCAGGTCGAAATTGTTTGGCAATCTCATGCTCGGCATGGGTATGAACCTTGTCATTTTCCTCGATCATTTTGATGATGTCGGTTCGCTGTTTTCCCAACATTGTCTCGTATTGATCCACTCGTTTGGTGACAGGTGTTAATTCTGCAATTTGCTTTCCAAGCGGTTTAATCTGTTTGGAAACGACACTGACCGAGGATTCAAAGGAATTTAAACGCTCGCTTAATGCAGCAAGGATCTCCTTATTTTCACGTTGTTGTTTATCCAGAAATTCGAGTTGTTTGATAATTTGTTCAAATTCCATTTTATATCTCCGATTTTTATTGAGGAACAAACCACATTACTGGTGTACCGTGGAAAAAACTCCAAAGCATAAAGCATATCACCCCTTCGGGGCTTTGGACTGTGTAAGACGAATTAAATTATACATGATTGCTGATGGCTCATACCGGTTTTGCATAACCCTACTGGCCAAGGTGCTCAAACAGGGCAGGCAGGTTAATGATAAAAGGCTGAAGGACTTGGGGAAACATGCCCAAAATAAACAATCCGATCACGCCCACGCCAAGCATGGCTGCCTGCACCCAGGATTCGTTCCACTCCCAGGATTTGTTTTCCTTTGCCATGACGAATACTGCCATGGTTCGGAGCGCCGCTATCAGTAATCCCAGCAGTCCCACAAAAACCCAGAAGGCAGTTGCCAGCGACTGTCTCGCCAATTCCTGCCACAATGCGAGTCGTGGTGGAAAACCTGCAAGTAAAGGAAAGCCTGTCATGGAAAGGTGCGCCAGAATCAGAGCGCCAACTGCGATGGGATAACTACGTGCCAAACCCTGAACTTCATTAAAACGGAGGGTGTAGGCTTTGCGTTTTATGATGGATAGCGCCAAAGCCCAGACCGCCAATTCAAGGCCGCGCGGGATGAGCAGCAGGAATGTGATGTTCACGACTTCCAATGATCCTAATCCCAACGCCAGCACGAACAACCCAGTCTCGACGATGGCGGCGTAACCCATAATACGGCCAATATGTTTTTGTTGAGATGCGAATAATCCGCCGCTAACCACCATGATGACCCCTGCAAATTGAATGGTGTAAGAAAGCTGCGGCGAAGTACGTAACCAAGTGTAACGGTCCAAAAATCCGAGTGCAAAAATGGCTGTGAAGGTAGGCAGTGCCCAGAGTAGAAAACCTGTCACGTAGGGCGAGGCTTCCTCCATTAACATGGGTATCCAGTTGTAAAGGGGAAAGATGCCTAACAGGAAGGCAAACCCCAGTCCGAGGATGGTGCCAGCCTGAATCGTTGAACCAAGGTCGCCTGGACTGGCCTCCACACCTGCAAGCATCCACCCAGAAAAAAGAATGAATGGCATGGCGATGGTCTGATAGATCAGAAAACGAATCGCGCCCTTTCCTGGTTTTTGATAAAGCGGAACAAGCAATGGAATCACCAGCATTGCCGCCATAACCAGCAGGAGTGCGGCAAATAGGAATGGCTCAACGGCTATCGAGGCGGTTAATAGTGCGACAATCATTAATCCGAGCGAAACAAATCGGTTGGCTGAACCTGATGCTTCTGTGCCGAAGAACCATAACGCTGCCAGGCCATAAATGATGGCGATCAGAGGGCCATCTGCTGTGTTTAGCGAAAAACTTCGTCCAAAGAATTGAACAGAGGATGATATCTTTATGGAGATCGAACCGAGCAAAAGCGCTGTGTCAATGGGGAAGATCAGCGCAGTGAGTGCAAGCGCCATTGATATAGCGCCCCCGATCAATGGTGAAAAGCGTCTGTGAAGGAAAAATAGAATTAAGAACCCCGACAGAAAAGGGGTCAATATCCAGATCAATGGGGCATTCATAGTTCATCCTCCATTTCAGCTGGCATTGTCCCGGCAATCAATAAATAGGATCCTGTGATGCCCATCCCCAAATTAGTGGCAGCCAGCAAGCCTGTTACAAGGATCGAGCTTTCGATCGCTGCATACAAAACTTCAAAACCTGTCAATATGGTGAGTAGACCGAGGATTACATTTAATGTGTCGGATGTCAATCCAAGGTGCACTGCTCCCAGACCAATCAGCAGCAAGCTTCCCGCGATCACAGGGTAACCAAGTCCCGGAATTGCCGATTCGATACGCGGCGTTGCTCCTGCCGTACCCATTGCTACAATAAAAATTAGCACCAGTTGAAAAAGTCGACCTCTCGGTAAGGCAGATTCCCCTTTCTTATATTCCTCTGCGGTTGACAACCCGAGGCAGGTCATGCCAAGTGCGGCAACGACCATCCAGCCGGTAATTAATTTTGCTGAACCCATTACAAAAGGAAGGTGTCGTGTTACCAGCCAGAATGCTGCGACATATTGCACGGCCAGTGCACCAAGGCTGATGCGCCAATCGAGATTTCCCAATATGGCAGTAGAGGTTATCAGGATCAATCCCACTGCTATCCACGGAGTAATATCAATGAACATTTTAGGGAGTCCCCTGTGTCAGGAATGAAACAAAGAGAATCAAAATGAGCAGTGTCCACATAACGCCGCCTTCTCCTTCGAGAGTAACGGTTATGGCATTGCTAATTCTTCCCAGCAGGCGGTAGATAACCCAAAAACCGCCATATACAGTGCCCAGGCCTGATGTTGTGGCGTTAACCCAATGCGCGCGAACCGGGTTGAGGACGCGCAAACGCGGTGTAGCCCAAATCAACCCGAAGGCTATAAGTGAAGTGATCAAAGCTTGCAGCCATGCGCCGACCTGGAGGGCGCCATCCCATCCCATCAAGCCTAAAAGGAGTTGGAAAAATACCAGCAGGATAATTCCGGCGGGATAAATTTTATTTGCCCAGCCCGGCTGCGATTCAAGAGCTATGCGTCCTGCTGAACGAAGTGCCTGGCGCGCAAAACCGGCCATGAGCAGGGCTTGCGCCACAACAACAAACGGCATGAAGAAGCCGAGGTTTCCGAGCCACGCACTGGCGGTCAGTGAAAAAGGCAGAGATGAAAGACTCCACACGCCGACCAGCAATGCATAATCAACCCATACCAGTTGCGCTGCCGCCAGGAATAGCGCGCCTCCAATCAAGACCAGCGCGCATCCCCAAGCCACTACGCCAAGTGGGTTGCCGCTCAATGCTGAAATAATTGATAGCGCAGCTAAACTGATGACCCAGTGCGGGCGTCCTGTTAATTCGTCAGGGGCGCGCAACCACATCCAACCACCATAAAGCGCGGCGACGACAGCAAGACCCGTTAAAAATGGAGTAAGCGTAGAGGTTAAGCTTCCGGCTGGGATATGTGCCAATAATACGAGACTAGCCACGGCCGAAACCAATCGAAGCGATGTGCCAAAGCCGCGCCTCAGCGTAGACTCAGATGAATAGGGTAAGTGAAGGGGCAGCACGCCCAGGCGCAGTCCAGCTGCTGCGATCAGGAATAAACCCGAGTCAGGTGCGATGGATTGGAAATCAAATATGTTTCCCCTTGCTGTGCTTAAGATATTCGCCCACAATAAGAGGCCGCTGCCAATCGCACGCGATGAGAAGGCGATCACAACTTTTTCGTTGTTAGCGGGGCCGTTAACAGATCGTAATTGAGTGACAAGTTCGGTTAGATCCAGTGCGCTCCAGACCAGCAACAATGTGAGGGGATTATCCGCCGTAACTGCCAGTAGTCCGATCCCACCCAGGGCAAGTGTGCCTGCCCATGTAAAGGAATTTGTGATGGCAGAACGGGTAATGGCAGTGAGTAGGACCGTTAAGGTGAGGGCGGTAATGCTCAAAGAAAAGGGCAGGGCCAGCCGGTCTGCATGAAATAAGATCGGGATCGTGAATACAGTGTGTGGTTGCCAAGCAGGCAGGGTTAGGTTGAACGGAATTTGAGTGAACCAGGTGAATACACTGACCAGCGCCAGTGATGCACCACCCACTGCCACAAGCCATGCATAACGTGCGTTTGGTTGGAGAACTTGTAATACAATCAATGCCAGCGCAGTGACAAAAAGGAGGAGACAGGAAATTAAGATCAACATGGGATAAACAATTGTATCAGTTTTATTGCTGTGCTACTTTGGCTTTTTGCTTTTGGTACAATCACGGTTATGATTTTCCGACAACACAATCCCACGATACTAAAAATGATCTTTGGGGCTTTGACTGCCTTGTTGATCGTTTCCTGTACTTCTGCCCCGAACCCAAAACCTGATTTAGCGCCACAAGAAGTATCGTCGATTGTAACCCTGACACCTTTCCAACCCCAGCTCGAAATTCCTGTAAACCCCGCACTTAAGCCGGCGACACCCCAGGTTAGGCCGACGTATACTCCCTACTCGACAAAATATGTTGTAGCTGAAAATTTACCCACGCCTGTCCTCGTCATTCCAACCCCAGACGGAGAAGTGCCGGATTTCAGTCTGCTCAATATAAATAATCCACTGACAGGCTTGCCCGTCAGTGATCCCTCCCTGCTTGACCGCAGGCCCATGGTCATTAAAGTTGCCAATTCGCCGGATTATATTCGCCCACAATCCGGGTTGACTCTGGCTGATGTGGTCTATGAATATTACATTGAGTGGGGAGATACACGCTTTATTGCTGTCATGTACGGAAATGATTCGCCGATGGTGGGCCCTGTGCGTTCAGGACGTTATTTTGATGAACATGTTGCACGCATGTACAACGCTTTCCTTGTGTTTAAATTCGCCGACCCGCGTGAGTATTCCTACCTGTTGGAGTCCACTTTGAATGAGTTTTTAGTGGTCCCTGGTAATGGCTCCTGCCCGCCATTTATGCTTGGCCCTGAAAAACGTGATGATTATAATAATTTCTTTTTTAATACCACCAGGTGGGCAAAATGTATTGCCGCGCGAGGAGTGGATAATTCAAAGCAAACCTTGCGAGGTGGTTTTTTTACTGAACATGTGGCGGAGGGCATAGTGGATGCCACCCGTATTTACTCCTTATTCTCGAAATACAGTTATAACTACTGGGGCTACGATGCCACCATTCATAAGTATTTCCGTTATCAGGAAGCCAATGACTTGGTTGGTAAAAAGGTGGAAGCTTACATTCCTCTTACTGATGCGCAGACAGGATTGCCTGTGACAGCGGATAATGTGGTTGTATTATTTGTGCCGCACACCTTTGAAAATCAATATGATGCCCATGATGAGGTCTACCACATTGATCTGGTGGATTCCGGGACTGCTTATGTGTTTCGTGACGGTCTGGCAATCCCTGCCATTTGGAACCGTACTGATGAAAATCAACCCCTGCTGCTGACTTCTCTGACAGGGAATCCCATCTATCTACGCCCAGGACAAACATTCTATGAAGTAATGGGCGTCACCTCCACTTACACTCAAAGCGGCACAGACTGGCGTTTTGTTTTCCAAACCCCTTAATTTATTTGTGTTCTTCGTGGTTTCATCGGTACAACATACAATAATGGATTAAAATGTATTGCAGGAGTTTCCATGACCTTTGACCCGGTTTTTCTTAGCAGTCTTACCCTCGTGCTGACAGCGTTTGGCGGCGCATTCCTTGCCGCATTGTGGATCAGTCTGGTTGTGTGGACATACCGCGATATTCGCGCTCGTGCGCGTGATCCGTTGGTTCAAATGTTGGCAGCTTTGCTTGTGGCAGTCTTGAATTTTCCTGGCGTTCTTGTTTATCTAATTTTGCGCCCGCCGCGCACTTTGGAAGAGGAATATCAACGCACCCTCGAAGAGGAAGCCTTGCTTCAGGCGCTGGAAGACCTTCCTCTTTGCCCAGGTTGTGAACGACGTGTGAAGGAAGAATGGCAGGTCTGTCCAAATTGTCATACCAAACTAAAGAAAACCTGCAGCCATTGTGCGAAGTATATGGAACTTCCCTGGAATATTTGTCCGTTCTGTGGGACGCCTGCGCCCGGAATGCGCCTGGAATCCTCCAGCCTGGACGATGCCTTGCGGGGTTTGAAAATGGACGATGAACAATCAGATGTAAAAGTTGATCCTTCGTCCTGATAACAGGCGAAAGGCGGATCCTTTTGAAGGAAAACCATGAAAATTGATTCCATTACACTGCATCACTTGTGTATGCCACTTGTCGCCCCGTTTGAAACTTCGTTCGGACGAGAGGTAGACCGTGAATGTGTTTTGATCGAAATTAAATCCGAAGGAATTACGGGATATGGCGAGTGTGTTGCCACCCGTGACCCTGGCTATAACTACGAAACCACCGGCACGGCCATTCATATTCTTAAGGATTTCATTATCCCGATAATGCTTGGCAGGGATGTTAAAGATGCCATGGATTTTCAAACTCTTGTCTCTGGTATTCGTGGTCATTATCTGGCGAAAGCTGGCGTGGAAATGGCACTCTGGGATCTGCTTGGAAAGCGTGAGAATAAATCCCTGCGAGATTTGCTGGGTGGTGTGCGGGAAAAAATTGAAGTGGGGGTATCGGTTGGAATTCAGGAATCAGCGCAGAGTTTGCTTCGAACTGTGGCGGGCTATGTTAGCCAGGGCTATGCACGGGTTAAGATCAAGATCAAACCGGGCAGGGATGTCGAAGATGCATCTGCGGTCCGCAGTGAATTTCCAAACCTGCGCCTGCAAGTGGATGCAAATTCGGCTTATTCCCTGGATGATATAAAAATCCTTAAACCGCTTGATATGTTAAATTTACTACTGATCGAACAACCTTTATTTGAAGATGATATCTGGGATCATCATAAATTACAGGAACAATTTGAAACACCGATCTGCCTTGATGAGAGTATTGTCTCGCCGCGCCATGCCCGTTATGCGATCGAGATGGATGCCTGCCGTGTGATCAATATCAAGGCGGGCAGGCTTGGTGGATTAAGTCAGGCGGTGATGGTACATGATCTTTGCAGGAAAGTCTCGATGCCGGTCTGGTGTGGAGGCATGTTGGAAACAGGCATTGGGCGTGCATCGAATGTGGCACTGGCCTCGCTGCCAAACTTTGTTCTGCCTGGCGATATTTCCGCTTCAGATCGTTATTATGTACGTGATATCACCAATGAGTGTTTTGTGTTGAATTCAGATTCAACCATGGATGTTCCGCGCGGGGCAGGACTTGGTGTAACCATTGATGAAAAAGCGTTGAAGGACTATTCCCTTAACAAGATCAACACGTAAAAATGGAACTTCCAGGTGACTGGAAGAGAATGTCATTTGTTGCAACTCCATTGTCAAAAAATTCTGTATTGAAGTTATTTTGATTTAACAGGTACAATCTTCATATAATGCGGTGCAAAGCTGCCCGCATTATATTTTTAACTTGCCACCTATTTTTTATATTTACCCTTGTGCAAAAAATGCCTATTCATAACACTCAGAAATCAAAACAATGCAGACATAAGATCACCCGTTTTGGTTTTATTCTTATCAACATTCTTTCCCTCGTGGCGTGTCAGCCTTCCTTGTGGGGCGCACCTCCTCCGCCCCCCACGTTTACGATCCCGACAGCCTCTGCTACTTCCCCGTCCATTGTTTTGACAACTGTGGAAATCCCAACGCTTGCCCCGACCATCACACCCATGCCTCCCATTGAAGTGCCAACCCCGGTTGTGCTGAATGCCGCGCAGATCTGGGCGAGTCCAGCGATCCCGCTCGCTTTGCGTGAAAAATTCCAAAATTGGGGCTTCCAGATATTAGCCACCGAACAGGCATCTGCAAATTTATACATTGATGTGGCGCAGACTGCCGCAGGTGCAAAGCACGTTTCCACCTGGGCCTACGCACTTGTTGCGCCCTTCCCGACTTTGATCGATGATGTCGCGTCGCAGGAATTGCTTGCTGCATGGAGCGGTTCCTCCTTCGGACCTTTTTTGGGGATTCCTCTTCTGATGGAAGAAGCCACTCTTGCAACGTTTACCTCGCTGTGGGGGCCTCCCGTGGATGGTGCTGTTCAAGTCGTTGCGGCAGATTACCTGCTGGATACTGCGTGGAATCAAATGCCTTCATGGGCGATTATTCCTTTTGAACAGATCGAACCAAGATGGAAAGTGATGACGATCGATGGACAATCGCCGATTCAAAAGAAATTTGACCCAATTGTTTATCCATTGACCGTCAATTACCGTTTGATGTGTGTTGATTCCTGCCAGGTGCCCGGTGAAATGGATTTTTCCTTCCAAAATCGTGACCCTGAAAAAATGGCAACCGTGATCATGACAGGTGTCACCGCGATGGTACGCGCCACTGCAAAAACAATGAATTCAAAAGGAATTACGTATCCAGGTGAAGGGATACGTGACTTGCTGCGTGAGGCAGATGTTACTCATATCAACAATGAAGTCCCTTTTTTTACCGGCTGTCCACAGCCCGACCCGAATCAATCTGATCAGGTATTTTGCAGCGCTCCCCGTTACATTGAATTGCTGATCGATATGGGGACGGATGTGATCGAACTATCTGGTGATCATTTTGCTGACTACAATGATGTTGCCATGTACGAAACGCTTGAAATTTACAAGGAATATAATCTCCCGTATTATGGTGGTGGTTACAACCTGGAGGATGGACGCAAGCCGCTGTTAATGGATGTGAAAGGGAATAAGATCATGTTTATCGGTTGTAATTACAAAACCATTTATGCCAGCGCCACAGACACTGTGCCGGGTGCTGTTCCTTGCGATTTCAAATACATGACTGACCAGATCAAATATTACCGCTCACAAGGCTATATGCCGATCTCCACCTTTCAATACCACGAATTCGACTCGCTCGCAGCCCGTCCCCAGCAGTTGGTGGATTTCCGCAGGATGGCAGATGCGGGTGCGTTGATCGTAAGCGGCAGCCAGGCACATGTGCCACAAGTGATGGAGTTTTACAACGGTGCGTTTGTACATTACGGATTGGGAAATTTATTTTTTGACCAGATAGCAAAACGTGGTCCGCACCTGACCGAGAATGAATTCATTGACCGTCATGTTTTTTACGATGGACATTACCTGGGCGTGGAATTGTTCACCATGAAACTGATCGATTATGCCCGTCCGCGATACATGACGCCTATCGAGCGTAAAAAACTTTTAACGATGTATTTTAATGAAAGCGGTTGGAACTTTCAGCAGGCAGAAAGGTAAGTATTCCCACAGGTGTCAGACATTTTTTTGCTGGGGTATACTTTACAAATCTTATGCGAACCAAATTACCCAAAATAACCCTGATTATTTTTTTGATACTGGTTTTCTTCGTTATTTCCTCCTTTCGATTTCAACCGCCAATTATCCGGCATATTTTTCTCTCTCCCGCCCCAACATACGATCCATTGGTTGAGCCGCCGCTTCCTGCCAACCCGACTGAATTGGATCTGGGAGAAAATCTCTATTGGCACTGGTGCATGACCTGTCATGGTGACAAGGGCCAGGGATTAACTGACGAGTTCCGCGGCATCTGGGAACCAGAACATCAAAATTGTTGGGCGAGGGGTTGTCATACCGGACGGCGTGATGATCTGGGATTCCCCATCCCGACCATTGTCCCTGCGGTTGTGAGCAAGGATCACCTGGTGCAGTTCCCTTCCATTCAAAGTTTTGCCGATTTCCTCAAAGCCACTCATCCACCGCAAAGCCCGGGAATTTTGGAGAACGAAGAATATCAAGCCATCGCCCTTTTTGTTTTTTCAATGAATGGAAGATCACCTGATACTGTTACCCCAATAACAACCAAAATACCTGTTTCGACACCAACCGCGACCCTGCATTCGCCCCCCATTTCACGCCTCCATTCCCAAACCACTCTGATCGTCGTATTGGTTTTACTAGCTTTGCTGGTGGCGGGTGTCCTGGTAATACTGGTACGGCTTCGAATCCATGAAAAGGTTGATTCCCAATCGGAAGATCCGTCAACGTGATGTATGTGGTTAAGTATGCCTGTCCGTATATCGGGTAAAATTGGGGCAGGAAAAATGATAAACATGAATAAATTCACCGGCTATCGCTGTTCACTGTGCGGATCTGAATACCTGCCTGGTCAGGTTACATATACTTGTCCCAAGGATGGCGGCAATCTTGACGTTATCCCTGATTATGGTTACATCAAAAAGAAATTTCATCCTGAGGATATTACCTCGCGGACTGAAGCTTCGCTTTGGCGCTACCTGCCTCTGTTAACCGTCAATGAACCCGCAGGTGGTTCCACGCCCTTACACGCCGCAGGTTGGACGCCCGTCTTCGCCCTGCCCCGCCTGGCAGATAAATTGGGACTTAGGCATCTTTGGCTCAAGGATGAATCTCGCAACCCAACCGCTTCATTCAAGGATCGCGCCAGTGCAGTTGTTGTAACTCGTGCGCGTGAACTCAAAGCGGAGGTGATCGTGACTGCCTCCACAGGTAATGCTGGAGCAGCGTTGGCGGGTATGTCTGCTGCGGTGGACCAGAAGGCTGTCATCTTCGCGCCCAAATCGGCTCCGCAAGCGAAAGTGGCGCAATTGCTGATCTTTGGCGCCAAAGTTATTTTAGTGGACGGCACGTATGATGATGCCTTTGACCTGACTGTTAAGGCGGCAGAGGAATTCGGATGGTATTGCCGGAATACAGGTTATAACCCGTTTACATTGGAGGGCAAGAAGACCGCCGCCTTTGAAATTTGGGAATGGTGGTTGGCAGCACATCGTGACTGGCACAAGAAGGACAGTCCATTGGATAACCATTCTCCACTGGCAATTTTTGTTTCCGTGGGTGATGGCAACATCATCTCAGGCATCCATAAAGGCTTCAAGGACCTGCTTGCCCTTGGCTGGATCCCGAATATGCCGCGTATTATCGGTGTGCAGGCGGAGGGTTCTGCTGCGATCGCTAATGCCTTCCGCGCAAATACAGAGATCATTACCCCTGTCTCCGCCACGACCATTGCCGACAGCATTTCTGTGGACCTGCCTCGTGACGGTGTTCGTGCTGTGCGTGCCGCGAAGGAAACAGGCGGTACATATATAACTGTGTCTGACGAGGAGATAATCACAGCAATCGCAGACCTTGGAAAAATGGGTGTCTTCCCTGAGCCAGCAGGAGCAACTGCTTATGCTGGGCTGGTCAAGGCGATGGGTTTGGGTGTGGTCGGGAGAGATGACCCAATTTTGGTGATGAATACTGGAAGCGGGCTTAAGGACGTCCGTGCGGCTATGCAGGCTGTTCAATCCGCTCCCATTATTGAACCTACATTAGAGGCAGTCAAAAGAGTTTTATGAAAAATGAGCAGTGGAATACTTCTGCCCGTTATGTGGCGGGAATTATTGTATTTATCACAGTGGTTGCCCTGTTAATTTATGCACGGGAGGCTGTGAAGATGCTGGTAATATCTGCTTTTGCAGCATATTTGATCAGCCCTGCCGTGACGATGTTGGTGCAGAATACAAAACTCACCCGTAAGGCTGCTGTTAATATTGTGTATTTTTCCGCATTGATTGTGATGGTCGGTGTGCCGGCTGCCTTGACCCCCATCTTTTTTGATGAAATTAAACTTGTAGCAAGTGATCTGCTTGACCTTTCGAACCAAACCAGTGAATGGCTTACACAGCCCAAACAATTTGGCAACATGGTCTTTCATTTTGAACAGGTGGGCGAAAGCCTGGGTCAGCTGCAGGAATCGATCCTTACACCATTGCCCGAGGAAGCCTTGGCATTGATCGAATCCACATCCATCAATACCCTGTGGTTTCTGGTAATTCTTGTCAGTGTGCATTTATTTATGAGCGAATGGCCTCATATGCGTGATTGGCTGGTTGATCTTGCCCCGCAAGCCTATCGTGAAGAATTGCGGGAGTTATATAGACGGCTTCGGAATGTGTGGATGGCATACTTGCGAGGGCAGATCGTGTTGATGTTGGTGGTTGGGGTGGTGTTTACCATTGCATGGGCGATCATAGGCATCCCCGGAGCACTGGTGCTTGGTGCGCTTGCCGGGTTGTTTACGCTGATCCCAGATGTTGGACCTTTCCTGGCGGTGGCACTGGCTTTTGGGGTTGCACTGCTTGAGGGATCAAATTGGATCCCACTCTCGAATTTCTGGGTGGCGGGGATCGTAGCAGCGGCCTATTTGGTGTTGATCAACCTGAAGAATTTTTTTCTGCGCCCGATCATTATGGGACGCAGCCTGCGCATGAATGAGGCGCTCATCTTTATTGCGATCATGATCGCCACTATTTTGGAAGGCATTATGGGGGCATTGTTGGTTGTTCCTGTTTTGGCTTCTGTTGCAGTGATAATCGAGTACCTGCGCCGCCGGATCCTGGGATTGCCGGCCTTTGAGAATGATGAAGAAGAATCCCCCCTGGTTTCTGTTGAAAGACCGGCTGCCCGGCGCGGACCTCGGATTTCCACAAGTGAAAAAAGAAAAAAGGCATTATGAAAATTACCTATTCGATCATTGCGCCCATTTATAACGAGATCGAGAATCTTCCCGAGTTATACCGCCGCGTTAAGCAGGTGATGGACTCTTCAGGGGAGACCTGGGAACTTATCCTTGTAGATGATGGTTCAACAGATGGCTCAACAGAAAAAATCCGCCAATTGGCACTCGCGGACCGGTCCGTGCGTCCCGTGATATTTGCCCGTAATTTTGGGCATCAGGTTGCCATTACTGCAGGATGGGATTTTGCTCGCGGCGATGCGATTGTCATTATCGATGCAGATTTGCAGGACCCCCCCGAAACGATTCTTGAACTTGCAAAGAAGTGGAAGGAAGGATATGAGGTTGTCTATGCGGTTCGTGGCGAACGAGAGGGTGAATCATGGTTTAAGAAATTTACTGCCGCCATGTTCTATCGTTTGATCTACAGTATCACTGATGTAAAAATCCCTGTCGATACAGGCGACTTCCGTCTGATGGACCGCAAGGTGGTGAATGTACTCAAGCAAATGAAGGAACGTCACCGCTTTCCACGCGGCATGTCTGCCTGGGTGGGCTTCAAGCAGATCGGGGTCACGTACAGGCGTGCTGCACGTGTAGCAGGGGTTACGAAATACCCTTTCCGCAAGATGCTCAAGTTGGCGCTGAATGCGATCACGGGTTTTTCTTATTTCCCTTTGCAGGTGGCGACTTATTTTGGTTTCTTCTCGGCGGGTGTTTCCATTTTAGCAATCCCTGTTGTGGTCTATATGCGTATGATGGGGTCAGGCGCATTCTTCGGTCAGGCAACAACCTTGATCGCGGTGTTGTTCCTCGGGGGAGTGCAGCTAATCTCGCTTGGCATTCTTGGCGAATACGTTGGCCGCCTATATGATGAGGCAAAAGGAAGACCGCTATATATTGTCCGTGATGCGCCCGATGAGTAGTTGATAAAAATTTGATTTGCTTGATCCAATGGGGCTTTAATCCTTTTTGATTGATGCCCGATCCTTTTTTATATTTGCGACTTCCAAAACACGCATCTGATTATCGTGGAAATAGTATAATTTTGTTGTCAGTAATTTGAGGAAAGATGATCTTGATCATCAAGCATTGACGGGTAATTCACATAAGATAAGTATATGCAAATCGTGAAAATCATCCGCTTTCATAAAAGAACTTGGGTTGGCAATGAAATCACTCCTGTGACCTGTCAGCGAGGTATTTTATATGCCATTCCAGATATAAATCGACCAACCAGTTCAAATGATCCGGTGGAGACTCTTTATGGGAGAATCAGATAACCGATGTCCAAACAAAAAACAACCCGAATCTACATGGTTCGCCATGGGGCGACCCAGCTCAGCGCCGAAGACAGATTTGCAGGCGCGGTGGATGTTCATCTTTCTGACGAAGGAAAATCTCAAGCAGGACAATTGGCTGAACGACTGGCGGATGATTCTATTGCGGCGGTCTATTGCAGTCCGATGACACGTACCGTCCAGACGGCGACTATTCTTGCAGTTTCGCATAAAATTCCTGTGATTCATCGGGAAGGTTTACGAGAAATCCACCATGGGCATTGGGAGGGGATGCGCCGGGCGGATGTTGAATCGCAGTTCCCCGAGGAGTATGCCGCATGGGAGGAAGATCCTTTCACATTTGCTCCTGAGGGCGGGGAAGCCGGGGTCAATGTAATTGCCCGCGCCCTGCCTGTCATCCGTGAGATCGTGCTGGAGCATCGTGGACAAAATGTATTGGTAGTATCACACAAAGCCACCCTGCGTCTGCTTATCAGCAGCTTGCTTGGGTTTGATGCCCGGGGATACCGTGACCGACTCGACCAATCCCCAGCCTGCCTGAACGTGCTCGATTTCAAAGATCCCGTCCGTGCGCGGCTGATGTTGTTCAATGATGTGTCGCATTATACCGACCAGCCCAAGCGTTCTGGTGGTCGTCTGTCCAAATGGTGGGATGCGGAACAGACATAAATATGGTGATGCTGCCGTATCCCGATTCTTATATAAATAAACATTAAGGGTGGGAATATTTGAGGAATAACCGGGTGACTATTGCCTTGAGGGCGGTAGTCACTTTTTTACCAATCCTTTTGATACAATACCTTTCCTATGAACCTCTCTTTCCTGCGTGACCGTTCCTTTTTGCGCGAGTTGCTTGTTATCGCGATCCCCATTTCTTTCCAACAATTGCTCAGCGCCTCGCTCAATATGATCGACGTTATCATGGTTGGGCAGTTGGGTGAAACTGCCATTGCGGCACTGGGCCTATCCAACCAGGTTTTTTTTGTGTTGATCCTGATCTTATTTGGTGCCACCAGCGGCATGGCGATTTTTACCGCCCAATATTGGGGTAAGCAGGAGATGGAGCCAATTCGCAAAGTACTGGGAATGAGTCTCATTGTGTCGGTATCGGTTGCATCCATTTTTACATTGATTGCGGTTCTGATGCCGGAAACCGTGCTTGGCTTTTACACCCAGGATACCGAGGTGATCGAGCTTGGAAGCAGTTACCTGCGCATTGTCGGTTTCACCTATATACCGGTTGCCATCGCCACAGCCTACATTGCGGTCCTGCGCAGCATTCAACTGATCCGGATGACGGTCATCGCCACTGTTGCCGCGCTGGCCTTCAAGACGATCCTGGGATACGGATTGATCTTTGGCATAGGGGGGCTTCCCGCCCTCGGAGTACGCGGCGCGGCGATCGGCACTGCCGCAGGCTGGTCTTTGGAGCTGGTCCTGCTCCTGATCCTGATCTACACTCAAAAGACTCCGCTTGCCGCCAATCCGTTAACCTTCTTTTCTTTTGATATGCCTTTCTTTTCCCGTGTATTAAAGACCGCTTTGCCAGCTGTTGCTAATGAATTATTCTGGTCGCTGGGTATTACCACCTACAACGCCATTTATGCCCACATTGGCACCGATGCGATCGCCGCGATCAATATCAACGCCACGATCGAAGAACTTGGTTTTGTAGTATTTATTGGGCTTGGAAACGCCTGCTCAGTTCTGGTTGGTAACCGCATTGGCGCAGGCCGTAAAGAGGAAGCCCATGAAATCGTGCGACGTGTCATCATTCTGGGTGTCTTATTTGCCATCGGGGTTGGAGTGCTGATCATGTTCCTGCGAAGCGCTGTTGTCGGGCTTTATGAGCTGTCCCCGGCCGGAGAAAACAATGTGCGCTGGCTGTTGACGGTCATGGCAGGGACGTTGTGGATCCGTATGTTCAATTTTTCTGTTTTTATTGGCGCCTTGCGTGCTGGTGGAGACACCCGGTTTGCCCTCTTGATGGAAATATGTTCCATCTGGCTGATCGGTGTTCCAGCCGCGTATGTTGGTGCGTTCGTGCTGCATCTTCCCGTGTACCTGGTCTATCTCATGGTCATGCTCGAAGAACTAGCGAAAGCCTTCGTAAGTGGATGGCGTTATACGTCAAGGAAATGGATTCACGATCTGGTGAATAGCCCCGGCATTCCATCCTAATTATTTGATCATTGCCAGAATATAAAAACAGGTATTCCAACAAATTTATATTGGAATACCTGTTTGGTCTGTAATTCTTTACGGGCCGATGGTGAATATGGGGAAAATAATAAAAAATGTTGGTGTTGCTGTTGGAAATATAAAGATGGGTGGAAGGATAATAATGCCCCCGCCGCTGGTTGGTGTTGCAGAAGGCGGCGCCGTTGCCATGGTTGTGTTCGTTGGTGCGGCTGTTGGAATAACAGCCGTTGGCGGCGCAACAATTGATGCAAGCGTATCGGGAATACAAACAGCGGAAGTAACGGATCCTGCGATCCATGCAAAACCGGCATCGCCGCCAGCAAACTCGATGTACCACCACGTGCCGTCATAGTTTTTGCCTGCCACGCTGGCTGTACCGCCTTGTGGAATTGAACCAAGAATGGCATATGCCTGACCAGGTCCGCTGCGGACATTGGCATTCGTGTTGGCTGTGACGATTGGCTTACATGCCGACACTGTTGCAATGGGGCTGGGTGTTTCAGTCGCCATTGCAGCTGCAGTAACTGTGGAAGTAACTGTATTTGTCTGTGTAGTTTCCTCGATGGTGGGTGTACTTCCCGGCATATTACAGGCAAGCGCCGCAAGGGAGATAAAAATGACGGACAACAGAACGGGTGCGTTTTTTGCGAGCATTGGATCCTCCTTTGTGAGAATTAATTCTTACATTATAGACCAAAATTGCCTAATTGTAACTCCACCATTTCTCCCAGAATTTAATCAGCATAATTACATGTATGCAACACAGACATCCGTTTTTGCGATTACCCAAAGTAATCTGGTTTTTAGGAGACCAGTCTCGAAATTTTTGTCGAGGGTCTCCTGGTTTGAGTACCACATGCCTCTCATTTACAGCATAAATCATGCACGGATGTGGCATTAATCCGAGTAACCGGCGAGTATTGTTATGTCAAAGGTTTGTAATGATAAATGGGTGGGGCTTGCCCTGGGCTGATGTATTCGCTTTTTGCACGGTCAAGATCTTTATGCTGTTTGAAGACTTTTTGCAGCTTTAACTGATCGCTTGATCAGTTCTTTCAATACTTTGGTGTCGATGTCTTGTAATTTTGAGATATATAAACACCCGACACCTGTTTTATGTCTGCCAAGCTTTTTGAACAGGTCGGCATGTGGCTCGAGACTTCCCATCACATATACCGTCAGGTTTTGTTTGCGGGGAGAAAATCCCACCAGAAACCAATCGATCTCGCGTCCGCTTTCGTATTTGTAGTGCGCATTTCCAAAACCAATGATGTTCGATCCCCACATCTTTGGCTCCAATTTGGTGACCTGCTGCATTAACCTCAATATCTCAAAACTATCCACCCGATTTTGCTCATCTTTGATTCCATTCAGAAAATCGGTCACACTTGCATTATTGAGTTTAGTTTTTAATTCTGCCATTGGAGACTCCTGTTAAAATTTGTTACGCCAATAAAAAATAAAGGGCGAAAAGAAGACATTCTATTCGCCCTTTGTTTTGGATGTTTCCCGCAAAAAAATTCTTACAAAATCTTGTAATGCACCTGCGGCTTTTGGCGTTCAAGTGCCTGTTCAGCATTGACGGCCAGCCGCAGTAGGTTGCTTTCCTGCCAGGCACGCCCGATGGCTTGCATTCCGATGGGTAGGCCCTTTGTCGTGTAGCCAACGGGGAAGGAGGCGGCTGGCAAACCTGTCATGTTGGCAGAGGTGACAAAGCGCATGATCTCGGCGGTGGTTGAGAGGTCAGACTCTCCGTCAGGCAAGGCGCCTTTCTTGATCTCTGGTGCGGGAATGGCGGTGGTGGGGGTGAGGATCATATCTACCCCTTCAAGAGCGTGGTTAAAGTTGTTGATAATGCGTGTGCGGGCGCGCTGTGCCAGGAGATAATCCTGTGCGTTGAAAGCACGGCCTAAGGCAAGGTTGAGGCGAACATCCAGGCCATGCTCGCGGTGATGAGCGGGGTAGGTGTAGCTCATCGCCTGTACCATCTCGCTGAGGATGGTCACTGTATGCGCGATACGGTTTAATTCCAGGTCAGGGATGACAATCTCACGGATCTCGGCACCCATATCGCTAAAGCGCTTGAGCATGTTTTCGCAAGCCGCCACCACTTCCGGGTCGGCGTGCTGGAACCATTCCTTGTAAAACCCAAGTTTGACGCCGCGCAGGTTGAGTTGATCCCAGCCTTCGATCGTGGGCAAAGGCTGATGAAGTGAATTTGGGTCACGCAGGTCGGGACCACAGATCACAGCGTATGCCAGGGCCATATCTGAGGCTGTACCAGCCAAAGGTCCGACGTGAGCCACGCTCCAGCATAACGGCGCGGCTCCCAACTCGCTCACCCGCCCAAAGGTGGCTTTCAATCCAAATACGCCGCAGAACGATGCGGGGATGCGGATCGAACCGCCGCCGTCTGCGCCCAGGGCAATGGGTACCAATCCCGCCGCAACTGCGGCTGCCGAGCCGCTGGAACTTCCGCCTGTGAAATGACCCGTGTTATACGGGTTGCGTGCCGTCCCGTGATGTGGATTCAAGCCCGTCACGTTGATGCCGATCTCATGCATGTTGGTCTTACCGACCAGCAGTGCTCCGGCCGCGCGCATTCGTGCGACCACGGTGGCATCTTCTTTTGAAGGTGATTTACCCAGGAATGAAGTGCCGACGGTCGTGGGATATGGTGTCAAGTCCAGTTCATCCTTCACTGCAACCGGTACGCCATCGAAAATACTAAGCGGCTTGCCTGCTTTGATCCTTTGTGTGGCTTCGCGCGCCTGCCGCATCACTTCTTCACGGTTGACGGTTATCACGGCGCGTAACGCAGGTGTGGCAGCGTTGCTATCCTCGATGGCAGCCAATAATTTTGTTGCCACTTCTTCGGGAGTGGTTTTGCCGTCGCGATAGGCCTTGGCGTAATCGAAAACAGTGGCAAAGTGAAATCCGCGAGATTCTGCAGCCGCAGTGCGTGGAAATTCCTTTTCCGGAATGGCTGAATTCTGTGTGGCTGGCGCGCCGGAAAAGTGAATTGGGTGATGTGTCGGCGCTTCGTCAATGACCTGCTTTCGCAGCCATTCAATGCCTGCGCTTTGCAGCAGGTTTGGGATTAACAGCCCTCCCAGCGGACTTTCAACAAGCGCAGCGAACAGGCGCAATAATCTGCCCGAAAGATAGGGCATTTTGATGGACATCAGATCGTAGACCTTTTTGTTTTCCATTATTAGATCCTTATGCCCTTCGATGCATCTCCATGGACCGGTGCCATTTCAAAAAAAGAAAGGAATGAACATTTTGGTATGCTTCAAATATTCCCGATATTGATCGCCGAAAAAACGAGTGCATTCGGCTTCATCTGCCTTGGCAGTGAAGATCAGAAATACGGTTGCGGTTGTGGCGAGCGTCACAGCCGTCAAGTTGGGGCGCTTAAAAAAGATACCCCATGTCAGCAGCAGAAGTGAGCAATACATCGGGTGGCGAATGTATTTATAAATTCCGCTTGTGATCAGGTTCGTGGTTTTCTCAAACGCTAAAAGTGATGTGTCGCCTTTCCTTTTGTCAACCTGTCTACCCTGAGACCGCAGGATGTGTATGCCGGAGCCAAGCGGAATCAGAGATACAAACAGCAGGAACCATGCGATAAGTTGATGCCATGCAAGCGGCTGAATAAACCAAAATTTTACATTGAGCAAAAAAAGTCCCAGAATACATTCCCATGCGAAGAATCGGTAATATCCATGTGACTGCGGGGCACGCAGCGAGTTACGAGAGATGTAGATCAATATTAAAGTGAGAAAAACAAAGACGACCGAAATCCACATCTTACCCTCACTTAACAGGTGATTAATTGCTGGTTATTGATGACAGATCTACCCTGTTCCGAACTGCCTGTCTCCTGCATCACCCAGACCGGGAACGATATAAGCTCTCTCGTTGAGATGGTCGTCAATGGCGGCCAGGTGTATGGGGATGTCTGGGTGCGTCGTTTGCATGGCTTTAATGCCTTCGGGAGCGCCGATCAGACCTACAAATTTGATTTTCTTCACACCCCAGCGTTTTAGTACATCTGCTGTGGCAATGGCGGAGCCGCCAGTTGCAAGCATGGGGTCAAGGATCAAGCAGACTGAAACAGTGGGCTCAAGTGGAAGTTTGTTATAGTATTCCACAGGCCGCAGGGTGTGTTCATCACGATACAAGCCAATGTGCCAGACTTCCGCAACAGGCATCAATTCCCATATCCCTTCCACCATGCCCAATCCGGCGCGCAGGATCGGTACCAGACCGATTTTTTCCTGAAGCTCAACTCCTGTCATCTTTTGGAGAGGGGTTTCAAGTTCACGTGGCGTTGTGAGCAGGTCGGCAGTGGCTTCGTACGTGAGAAGTGCGGCGACCTCTCGAACCAGTTCACGAAACTTTTTGGGTTCTGTATTTTTATCGCGCATGCGCGAAAGTTTATGGGCAACCAGCGGGTGCGGGGATGCAAAGACGTTTGACATGGATAACTCCTCAGTTTGAAGTCCTCCTATTATAGCCGGAGAACGATTCTTCAGCCTGACCCTTGCGTTTTTGTTCTTACCGATCACGATGAACTATTTATTGCCCTACGTCATTGTTGATGGCGCGATGCATGGTATTGTGAATGGTATTCTGGTAATGTTTGGATTGATGTTACTTTCATCTCTTTTTCTTGGCAGACTGTGGTGCGGATGGGTCTGCCCAGGCGGTGGATTGCAGGAGATAGTCGGGACTGTTAACAACAAGCCGGTCAACGACTCAAAAATAGACTGGGTCAAATGGGTGATCTGGGTCCCATGGCTTGCGCTGATCGTCTGGTTCGCGTTCAGAGTGGGAAGCTACAGAACTGTGGATTTGCTCTATCACACTCAAAATGGAATTTCAGTAGCTGGAACGGAAGACCGCCCCATCTTTATCGCTTAGATTATCTACTATGTTGTTGCCCTGTTCCTGGGATTGGCGTTTTTTTCAGGGCGTCGTGCCGGATGTCACACCATTTGCTGGATGGCTCCCTTCATGATGATCGGGCGCTGGATCCGCAACCGCTTTGGCTGGTATTCACTTCGGCTTGCCGCAGATTCGTCCGAGTGCAGCGACTGCAAATCTTGTACAAAAACCTGCCCGATGAGCCTGGATGTGAACGCAATGGTGCAGGTTGAAAAAAATGAAAAACCTCGAATGTATCTTGTGCGGCACATGTGTGGATAATGGCACAAAAAAAGCGATCCGCTATTCATTTTCGACGGGGAAGTAACAGCCTTATGACGAAGGAAAAATAATGCATACACAACATTTAATAGGTTACTTTGTAAAGCTTGTCATGTGATTTTTGACCCGTGACTTTCCCTTAATAAATTTGTATATTGGAGGTGAGCAAGGAGTTCATAATGAAACTTACAGGTCTTCATATTCTACTCACATATCAATGCACATTTGAATGTGATCACTGTTTCGTGTGGGGTAGTCCACGGCAAAACGGCACACTCACATTTGAGCAAATTGAAAATATTCTTATGCAGGCTAAACAGGCAGGTGTCACCTCGATCTATTTTGAAGGCGGCGAACCATTCCTGTATTATGCCATATTGGTTAAGGCGGTTCGCAAGGCGGCGGATATGGGGTTTGAAGTCGGTATTGTTTCCAATGCCTATTGGGCAATCTCAGTTGCAGATGCTGTGGAGTGGTTGAGTCCAATTGCGGGGTGTCTTTCTGACCTGACAGTGAGCAGTGATATTTATCATTGCGGCGAATGCCTGGGTGAATGTCCCCAAAATGCGCTTGTCGCGGCGAAGTGGCTGCACATTCCTACAGGGATGATCAGCATTGACCAGCCTGAAGTTGATGGAGAAGCGATAGTTATGTATCGAGGAAGGGCGGCGAAAAAACTTTCTGAAAGGGCGGTCAGCCATCCTTGGGAAGAGTTTGAATCCTGTCCACACGAAGATTTACGTGAGCCTGGCCGAGTCCATCTTGATCCACTGGGGAATCTCCAAATTTGCCAGGGTGTTTCGATCGGGAACGTATTCGAGGCACCACTTAATGGGATCTGTGCGGAATATGATGCTGATTCTCACCCAATATGTGGGATTCTGATTGCAGGGGGGCCTGCTGCACTGGTGAGGGAATACAATCTTCCGCATGCTGCGCGTTACGCTGATGCCTGCCACTTGTGCTACGAAGTGCGGACCACGCTGAGGGAGCGCTTTCCGCAATATCTTAATCCGGATCAGATGTATGGGGTGATGAAATGAGCGGGTGGTTGATTATCTTTGCCACGTGCCTCAGGCGGCGAAACTCAAGGGCATTCGCATGGAAAATAAACATCCGAATGTGGAGGATATATCCAAAATAGCCAGGGAACGTTTATTTATCAGGGTTAAGCTGTTGGGTTGAGCCGATTTAATACACACAACGCACCCAACTTGAAGAAAAGGTTGGGTGCGTTTTTTTTGGCTGATTGGCAGAAACAAATCGCCAGAGGTGAAATTAGATGGTCAGAGTGATGATGCCGGCCAGGGTCAATAAGGCACCAATGGCAGTTTTCCAGGTTAGTGGCTCCCCGCCGACAATAATCCCCATAAGTACGCCGAAGAAAGGGGATGTGAATGCGATCGGCATAACCATGTTGAGCGGAGCGCCTTTGATGGCAGCATAATAACAAAGCATTCCAACCGAACCTGCGACGATGCCGCCGCCAATGACCATCATCAGCAGGGCTTTTGGACCCGCCTGGGGAATTGTTTTCCACTGTGGGAAGGAAACAACTCCAAGCACGATCAGAGCCACTGCTGTGCGAATTGTGATGCCCATTTGTGGGGAGAGGCCGCCCAGGTGTAGTCCTTTTTTTTCATAGTAGCCGCCAATGCCCCAGGCTGCGGCTGTGAGCAGGGCGAGTATTTGTGGATTCATGTTTGTTCTCCTACGATATGGTTTTGTTCTTTTCCGACTTGACGATAGTGTTTGTCTTATATTTCACTAATGAATTGTAATCGGAAGGTTGATAATTTATTATGGCGCAAAGTCATGAGATTGATTGCCAAAGGATACAATTTATTCCTGACTTTTCACGGGCAGACAAGGCTCGGTCTGCACCATCCGCAGACATAGATCGGGAAAATTTCCCTCAAACACCCTGCTGTAAGCTTGGGTGTTTTGATGTACAATTGCCCGCATGTCCCAAACAATCAACGTTCTTTTTCTGGCAGCAGAAGCCGAACCTTTTATCAAGGTTGGCGGATTGGGTGATGTGGCTGGTTCACTACCGCGTGCCCTGCGCGCTCTTTCCAATGATGATGTAAAGCTGGATGTTCGGCTTGTTTTGCCGTACCACCCTGCCGTCAAAGCAGAGAATTTGAAACCCATGGGTATGTTTTCGCTGATGCGTAATGGCGCTGAGATCCAGGTCGAGGTATTTGAGACAGCGTTAAATGGAATGACAGTTTACCTGATTGGCGGTGAGCCGATACGTGTGAGCGGTTCTGTTTATTCGTTGAACGCGATGTTGGATGCTGAAAAATATGCTTTCTTTTCCTTTGCAGCACTGGAACTGCCCCGCCACATCAACTGGCAGCCTAATCTCATCCATGGCAATGACTGGCATACAGCGCTGAGTATGTACGGTTCTCTCACAAAACGTTGGGAAGAAGGCGCACCTCATGTTGCATCCGTCATCACCCTGCATAACCTCCCATTTATGGGCCCGGATGCAAGTTCAATCATAGAAAGCTATGGCTTTAAACTTGCCCAGACAGATCTGCCCGAATGGGCTCGTGTGATGCCTCTGCCTTTGGGATTGTGGGCATCAGACGCCATCGTGGCAGTCTCTCCGACCTATGGCAGGGAAATTCTCACTCAGGAATATGGCTGCGGGTTGGATGAATTTCTTCGTTCCCGAAGTGAAACAGTTAGTGGGATATTGAACGGATTAGATACGGATTCATTCAATCCCGCAGATGACCCGGCACTGGGTGGGAATTTTGATTTGAATTCGCTCGATAAACGAACCATCAACAAAGCATTGCTCCAGGCCAGGCTTGGCCTGCCGCGGGAACCCGAAATACCCCTGCTGGCAATGGTATCCCGTATGGATGTGCAAAAAGGCGTTGACATGGTCTTTGCCGCGCTCAAGATGATGAAGCGTTCTAAATGGCAGGCGGTCATTTTAGGGACGGGTGACCCCAAACTTGAGGAAGCAGCATTGAAGGTACAGGAATTATTTCCTGATCGAGTAAAAGTTGAAACCCGCTATGATGCCGGGCTTGCCCGTCAGATTTATGCTGGATCTGATATGTTTTTAATGCCTTCGCGTTATGAACCCTGCGGGCTTTCGCAAATGATTTCCATGCGTTACGGCTGCGTGCCTGTGGTGCGCGCAGCGGGCGGGTTGAATGATACTGTTAAACATGGGGTAACTGGTTTTGTGTTTGAAAAAGCCCATCACATGTCATTGGTTGCCGCCATCAAATCTGCATTCAAAGTATTTAATGAAAACGAAAGATGGCAGGCGATTCAACGTGCAGGCATGGCCCAGGACTTCTCCTGGGAGAACTCAGCCCAAAAATATCTCCAACTCTATCTATTGCTTATCAAAAAATCATGAAATTCAAACGTTCTTCAGGTATTCTTCTTCACCCATCCAGTTTGCCGGGTCCCTATGGAATAGGTGATCTTGGTCCGCAAGCCTATCGTTTCATAGATTGGCTGGCTTCCACTGGTTGCAAACTCTGGCAGGTGCTTCCTCTTGGCCCCACGGGATATGGTGATTCGCCCTACCAGTGTTTTTCGGCGTTCGCTGGAAATCCATATCTGATCAGCCCTGATGCCTTGCTAGCGGATGGATTGTTGACACAGGATGATTTGGATGCGATCAAAGACCTGCCCGCCGCCCGCGTAAACTTTGGGATGGTTATCCCCCGAAAACTTGATCTGTTACAAAAGGCTTTTTCCACCTACCAAACCAAGCCTGAATATCTGCAGCAGGCGTTCGATTATTTTTGTGCAGAGAATGCTTCCTGGTTGGATGATTACACCCTCTTTATGGCGTTAAAAGAATCCAATGGCGGCGGGGCATGGAGCGGCTGGCCTCAGGACTTGCGCTCCCGTAAAAAGACTGTATTGCGCAAAGCGCAGAAGGAACTCTCGGCAAGTGTCCTGCGCCATGCTTTTTATCAATTCCTATTCTTCCGTCAGTGGGACAAGTTGCGTTTATATGCAAATGACCGTAACATTCAGATTATTGGTGATATTCCCATTTTTGTGGCGAATGATTCAGCTGATGTCTGGGCTCACCCCGAATTATTTTATTTGGATAAAGCAGGGAATCCGACGGTTGTTGCTGGCGTCCCGCCTGATATTTTCTCCGCGTTTGGACAGTTGTGGGGCAACCCGCTCTATAACTGGGAAGTTCACAAAAAAGACGGCTATGCATGGTGGCTTTCACGTGTGCGAGCTTCCCTGAAAATTTTTGATATCCTGCGCTTTGACCATTTCCGGGGATTTGCCGGGTATTATGAAATTCCTGCTGATCACAAAACCGCAGAATTTGGCCGCTGGGTACCAGGACCAGGCCAGGAGCTGTTCCGCGCCATTGATAAATATCTTGGCGATGGCTTGATCACCTCAAGCATCGGTTTGCCCTTTATTGCAGAGGACTTGGGCTTGGTGACACCGGATGTCATTGCATTACTTGAAACCTTTGACCTGCCTGGCATGAAGGTGTTGCAGTTCGGATTTTCAGGACCTGACAACCCGTTCCTGCCACACAATTATGTTCCCAACTGCGTGGCATACACAGGCACCCATGATAATGATACGGCGCTTGGTTGGTTTGCCGCCGCCGAACAGCAGGAACGCGAATTTGCCCAGCGCTACCTGCGTGTTGATGGAAGTGATTTTGCGTGGGATTTGATCCGTGCAGTCTGGGGTTCGGTCGCCAATATCGCTGTTACTCCCATGCAGGATGTATTGGGTTGTGGTGGTGAAGCGCGTATGAACTTCCCAAGCAGGTTGGGCGGAAATTGGGAATGGCGCATGAAGGATGAAGATATTAATGATCACCTGGCTGGGAAACTACATGAGCTGAATTGGATGTACTTGAGATAAGAAAAACAGGACTGTTTCCACAGTCCTGTTTTTTATCACTTACGTTTCTTTATCCTGAGGTCTTTTCCCTTTCTGTCAAATTAACCACTATCGCATGGCTGGCCTTAACCAAATTTTCCGGTGTGATCATGATCTCCACGCCCCATTGACCTCCACCTGTACCAAGGATGGTTTCGTTGAGAAGGCTTGATTCGAGGAATGAGCGGAAGTTATCTGGCTGCCAGCTAAAGGCAGGTATCGAGCCAATAATGTACCCCGTTGTTTCTTTCACCACTTCGGGGGAAGCCATCTGAATGTTGCGTGACCCAATTGCCTTCTTTAAATTTCCAGAAATTGCATTTTGGTCGCCTCCAAGCATGACCAACACCCGTTCACCAGTGTCCACTTGAAAGATGAGAGTCTTCACTGCTTGCCGTTCAGAAAAGCCCAGCACATGGGCAACGTTCGCTGCTCCCTTTTCCGTGTCAGGTGAAAACGTGCGAGTTTCATATGGGATGTTTAATTTGTCTAAATAAAGGTGGGATTGGAGTATCATATATTTAATCCTTTGCGAATGATGACAAGAATGTCCTGCGGTGTGTTTGTGATATCAACTGTAAATGTGTTTTGAGGTTCTTCAAGGGTATGAAATTGACTGTCCAGCATTCCTGCCGGCATAAAATGGCCGGAACGACGATCGAGGCGTTCCTTGATCTGTTCGTATGTTCCTCGGAGGTGGATGAATTTTACCTGCTCATTCACTTCAAGCGTTTTGCGGTATGAATGTTTTAGTGCTGAACAAGCAAGTACTGCGGGGTTGCCCCTGCGGATATTTTGGGTGATCAATTCTTTAAGCATTAGTAACCAATTTGCCCGATCATCGTCTGTCAAAGCTAAGCCTGTTGACATTTTTACACGGTTCGCTTCTGAATGATAGTCATCAGCATCAAAAAAAGTCCAGCCAAGCTCCTTTGCCAGAAGCAAGCCGATAGTGGTTTTTCCGGAACCTGCCACGCCCATAATGATGATTATCATAACTATTGATTGGGATTTTCCCGTCAAAGACGAAAGATCGCAAAAAAGGATGTAACTGCCAAAATTATGGTTACGTTTACGCCGACGTTGATTACCGCTGTTTGCCAAAATCGGACTGTTTTTTCGACGCGACGCGCTTTCAAAAATACCCAACAAGCTGCTGTGGAAAGAAAAAAACTGATACCAAATACCATGAGGGCGAATATTACGAAAATGGATGTTGCATCTGCTTCGGAGAATCCATTTATGGCAACGAGCAATATGAAGCCTCCTCCAAAACCACAGATCGCAAATGTGAGGATGTTCACGATGAGGGTAATCAAAATAAGAATGATCCAATTCATCGGCATCTCTTTATTTCGATGTTCGGGATGATGCAAGATAAATTCCCGCCAAGATAAAAACTCCCCCTATCATGGTTGCAAACGTTGGAGTTTCACTTAAAATGAAAAATGCCAAAATCGCCGAACCAATCGGTTCGCCAAGTGTGGTGACAGCTACCAGTGCAGCAGGCAGGTATTTCAGTGCCCAATTATAGGTGGAGTGTCCAATTAATTGGGGAAGGGCGGCAAGTAAAAGTATCCAGCCATATGTCTTTGGTGCATACCCAAATGGCGAACTACCTGAAGCAAACATAATAATGATCAACGTTACTGCGCCAAAGCCATATACCATGAATATGTATGGCAGGAGCGAAATGTCCGCTCGTAATTTTCTGCCGATGATCAGATATCCGGTTACTGTCCATGCGCCGATCAAGGCTAGGAAATTGCCCAACATTGCACGTCCCTGAAGGACATTCTGCAAGGCTGGACATGATAAACCGGCATCCCAAGTACACGCGTCAGATATTCCGATAATTGTCCCTCCTATCATTGACAACCCCAACCCGATGACAGCAGTCCGCGCGAGATTCTCCTTTAATAAGATAGGCGAGAGCAACGCTACCCAGAGTGGGCCGGTGCTAACGAAGACGACCGAGCTCGCCACACTGGTATATTCGAGAGAGGATATCCAAGTAGCAAAATGTAAAGCGAGGAAAATTCCTGAGAAAGCGCCGGGCAGTATTTCTTTTAGAGTAAAGCGTTTTATTTCTTCACGATGCCTTGTGAGTGCAATGGGTGCCAGGATCAGGGTTGCAAATGTTAGACGTAAAGCCGCAACCACGAGCGAAGGTGCACCGTCATTTTGCGCGAAGCGGATGAAAACGCTAGATGTAGAGACAGTCAGAATGGCAATTAGAATTGCAAAAGGGAGCATCCGTTGTGCGCGTTGATTGGACATGGCGTAGAGTTTACCGCATGTAACGATGTATGTGGGAGCGCTAATTTTCCCTGGCGAAATCCTTAACATTCACAATTCTGATAGTAGATAAGATTGAAAGTGCGGATCTTGTTCTTAAAGCGGTATGCTTGAAAAAGGCCTGCGTAGTTAAGACACTGGGGGATAAGGGGATGATGAAGACTTGCACCACAGCACGGGACATAGTAAACTAAACGTCATGAAGACCAACTCTGCTTTTCCAATGGTGGCAATAACCATGGCCATGCGCAGTGAAATGCGAATGGGAATGTCCTATTGCGCCGAATGGAAAGCACGTTAGGTTTATACACCTGAACTAAAACGGGCTGTCCATTACGCGGACGGCTTTTTTGTTTGTAAATGCAACCATAAAACATGAAAAGAGCATAAAGGTTTTGTCATTTCCCCTTGTTGTTTCTTCGTGCCTTTTGTGGTAAAAAAAATTACGGAGGCACAAATGCCCGAAAATATTTTAATTGCTGTCGCATGGCCATATGCCAATGCTGAAATTCATGTTGGAAACCTGACCGGGTCACACCTGCCGGGAGATATTGTTGCACGTTATCACCGTCTGAAGGGAAACAAGGTGCTAATGATCACCGGTACTGACTCACATGGCACACCGGTTACGATGAGCGCGGATAAACTAGGCAAGCCGGTTGAAGAGGTGTACAAGTCTTATCACGAAGGTTTTATTGAGCTATTTAAACAGCTAGGCATTTCGTATGACCTGTACACTACAACCCACAGTGAGAATCATTTCAAGGTTTCCCAGACCATGTTTCTCGCGTTGAAAAAGAATGGATTCCTTTTTACAAAAGTGGAGCCGCAATGGTTCTCCCCTGGGTTGAAGCGCTTCCTGCCAGACCGTTACATTGAAGGTACCTGTTATATCTGCAACACGGAAGGCGCACGTTCAGATCAATGCGACGCCTGTGGCAATGTGCTTGACCCCACAAAGCTAATTAATCCGCGTTCAAAGGTCGAAGGTGATACTTCTTCGCCTGAACTTCGTGATACGGAACATTATTTCATTGACCTCTCAAAGCTCGAGCCAGATGTCAAGAATTACCTCCAGGCGCGTTCCAGCTATATGCGCGACACCGTACTTGGAGAGTCACTGCGGAAGGTGGAAGCCGAGGGACTTAAGCCGCGCGCCATCACCCGTGACCTCGATTGGGGAATCCCTGTCCCTGTTAGCGAGGCTGGCTGGGAAACAAAAAAACTTTATGTCTGGTTTGAGGCAGTCATTGGCTACCTCTCTGCCCCGGTTGAGTGGGCGCAAATAACGGGTCAGAAGGATGCGTGGCGCGATTGGTGGACGAACCCCAGCGCGAAGCAATTCCACTTTATCGGCAAGGATAACATCTTTTTCCATACATCACTTTGGCCTGCCGAGTTGATGGGGGTTGGCAGCGCTTTTATGGAATTGTTCGCGGGCGAGGAAGTTCCGCTGATTCTCCCGTATGACGTACCGGCCAATCAATTCATGAATCTTGAAGGAAAGAAAATCAGCGGGTCGCGTAACTGGGCTGTTTGGGGACGTGACGCCCTGACCCGCTTTGATCCCGATGCCATCCGCTATTACCTGACTGTGAATATGCCTGAAGCCAAGGATAGTGATTGGGATTGGGCAGAGTTTGTAGCGCGCAATAATAACGAATTGGTGGCGACATGGGGTAACCTTGCGAACCGCGTGCTGGCTTTTTGTTATAAAAATTGGGATGGGTGTGTCCCGTCTTTTGATGGGGCGGAGACTTCGTCCCTGCGGGATGCTGATCTTTCCTTGCTCGCCACTATTGAAAACGGATTTAAAACAGTGGGCGCGGAACTCGAAGCCGTACGCCTGCGTTCTGCTTTGGGCGAAGCGATGAAACTCGCCACTGTGGTCAATCAATACCTTGATGTTAATGCACCCTGGTCAGCCATCAAAGTGGATAAAGTCGAAGCGGGTAAGACGGTCTATACTGCACTCAAGGCTATCGATTCTCTCAAGGTACTTTTTGCCCCATTCCTGCCATTCACCTGCGAGAAACTTCACAAGTATTTTGGTTATGAAACTCCACTATTTGGCGAACAATTTACTGAGACGGTAAGCGACTCGCTCGGTGAACATACGGTTCTAAGATACAAGGGCGTGGAAGGATTCCATTGGAAACCCAGTAATTTACAGCCTGGCAGGAAGTTGAATCAGCCTGGTCCGCTGTTTAAGAAGCTGGACGAAATTGTAGTTGCCGAAGAACGGGCGAGGTTGGATAACTAGATTGTGAAATTGGGAATGGTGTTTTATGCGAGGGGTGGCAACGATGCCATCCCTTTTTATTAAGACAGGAAAAATTAATATTCAAATATTAAAAAAGCAAATAACCTTCCCTTTTATGTGAATAATCCTATTTGTGCATTATACATCCTGCGGGAATCATAATAAGGCTGCAATACACTAACCGTGGTAGTGTGTGCTAAACTAAATAATTAAAGGTATTAAACCCTTTTCTGAGTTTTTGGAGGCAGCAATGGCTTGGTATAAAAATCGAACAATCACTCATTATGCAGCATTAGGGTTCTTTGCAGGATTTTTATTCCCCCTGTTTGGATTTTTGGTTGAATTTAATATGCGACAACAGCCTATTACACTTGAGGCTTTCTTGCATCTTCATCAGACGCAGCCTTTAATTTGGATCATTGAACTTGCTCCGCTGGTTTTGGGTTTCGTGGCAGGGTTAATGGGCCAACAGCGCAGTTTTTTGTCAGTTATTTCTCATGCGAAAAAAGAATGGGAAACCACCTTTGATGCCTTCACTGACCCTGTTTTTGTCACTAAGAAGAATGGGGTGATTATCCGTTGTAATCATGCGGTATTGGATAGGAGCAATTTAACCTATCAGACGGTGATAGGAAAAAGATTAACCGAAATTTTGTCAATAGGGCAGGAGCAGAAAGATCAAACAATGAGTTCTGCTGGTGGTGAATTTTGTTGGCTTAATCGTATTTACGACAAGACGATCTGCCCGATCAATATTTACGGGGAATCTGAAAATGAAATCTGCATCCTACATGATATTACCGAACGCGTTCAGGCAAATGAGCAGTTGCGCAAACTATCGCGTGCGGTTGAGCAAAGTGGTTCAACCATTGTTATTTCGGATGTTGACGGCAATATTGAATATGCAAATAAAAAATTTTCTGAGACGACAGGTTATACACTTGAAGAAGCAATTGGAAGGAATCCACGCGTTTTAAAATCTGGATACACCTCTTCAGACGAATATAAAAAATTGTGGGACACAATTTTGGCTGGAGGTGAGTGGCGTGGTGAGTTTCACAACAAAAAGAAAAATGGTGATTTGTATTGGGAGTCCGCAACTATTTCTCCGATACTTAATGAAAGTGGGAAAATAACCCACTTCCTGGCAGTGAAGGAGGATATTACTGCAAGGAAGGAGGCTTTGGAGGCTCTGAGTGCTTCAGAGGCACAAATGCGAGCCTTCTTTTCTGCAATGACGGATGTGATTATCGTTTATGATTCTGAAGGCCGGTATCTAATGATCGCGCCGACCAATCAAGCAAAACTTTCCCGGCCACCGGTTGATTTATTGGGAAAAACTGTAACGGAAATGTTCCCGTCAGACCAGGCAGCGTTCTTCCTTGAGAATATTCATCGGACGTTAAAGACCGGAGAGATGAGCAGTGTGGAATACCGACTGATGATTGATGAAAAGCAGGTTTGGTTTTCAGCCCTGGTTTCTCCAATGACAAATGATTCTGTGATTTGGGTAGCCCGGGATATAACCGACCGTAAGCAGGCGGAAGAAAGTTTGGCGGTCGAGCGAAATTTATTAACCACCCTGATCAACAATATTCCTGATTTCATTTATGTAAAGGATATGGAGGGGCGAAAGATCATTTCAAATATTGCCGATATGCATGGATCGGGTGGTCAAACAATGGAAGAGGTGATTGGGAAAACAGATTTTGATACATTTCCGCCCGAATTGGCCGCCAGATTTTGGGCTGATGATAAATCTGTTCTTGATTCGGGAGTACCGATTGTAAGCCGTGAAGAACCCGGACGGGATTGCCAGGGTAACCCAATATGGGTTTCGACCACCAAAGTGCCTTTACATGATGGGAATGGGCGGATCATGGGGCTTGTAGGCGTTGGGCGCGATATTACCGAACAAAAGAAAATAGCATTGGAAACCAATCGCCAAAAACAGTATTTTGAGGCACTCGTGCAAAACAGCCCGGTTGCGATCGTGGTGCTTGATAACGACGAAAAAATCATATCCAGTAATCCCGCGTTTGAACAATTATTTGGATATTTGAATACGGAGATTTTGGGTGAAAATCTGGATACTCTTATCACAAATTTGGAGACGCGTGAGGAAGCTGCACGTTACACACAGACCGTTGTAACCCAATCGGTTCATGCCATTGGAAAACGTAAGCGCAAGGATGATTCCCTGGTGGCTGTGGAGATCTTCGGCGTGCCGGTTTTTGTTGATGGGCAAAAGATCGGTACTCTGGCAATGTATCACGACATTTCCGAATTGGTCCGTGCGCAACGGGAAGCCGAGGAGTCCAATCGTGCCAAGAGCGAATTCCTGGCGAACATGAGTCACGAAATTCGCACGCCCATGAATGGCGTGATCGGCATGCTCGAGCTGGCTCTGGATACACAGCTCACTTCCGAGCAGACTGATTACCTGCAAACATCGTTGCACAGTGCTGAAGCGCTCTTATCATTACTTAACGACATTCTTGATTTCTCCAAGATCGAAGCGGGGAGGCTTGAACTTGAAGCAATTAATTTCAGCCTTAGAAATTCTGTTGAAGACGTGGCGTACACCCTTGCCAAACGAGCACAAGACAAGGGACTTGAGATGGCTTGTCTTGTTGACCCTGATCTGGCTTCCTCTCTGCGCGGCGATCCTGGTCGTTTGAGACAAATATTGGTAAACCTTGTCGGCAACGCAATAAAATTTACTCATCAAGGCGAGGTTGTCATTCGGGCTGAGCCAAAGGAAGAAACAGATCAAATAATTACCGTACATTTTTCTGTGCAGGACACAGGTATAGGGATCCCATACGAAAGACAAGCTGCAGTCTTTGAACGCTTTACACAAGCGGATGGAACTACCACACGCACATATGGCGGAACAGGGCTGGGGTTAACCATCTCCAAACAGTTGGTTGAGGCTATGGGTGGAACAATCGGGCTTGAAAGCAAACCTGGTATAGGGACGACTTTTTGGTTCGATCTTCAATTCGAGAAGCTCATCCAGGAAAAACGCGGTGTTACAGGTCCGCTTATATCTTCGGGACCGGTAAACCTCACCCATGCACGAGTCCTGATTGTGGACGATAACCAGACTAACCGCATGGTATTGATAAAGAATGTTGAATCGCTTGGTTCCAGGGTGGATGCCGTTCCCAGTGGAGCAAAAGGTATCGAGAGTCTGCGTAACGCATCCCGCACAGGTGATCCCTATCATGTCGTTTTACTCGACATGCAAATGCCTGGTATGGACGGTGAACAGACAGCCCGTGCCATTAAGAGTGATCCATCCATCAAGGATGTCAAGATCCTAATCCTGACCTCCATGGGGCAGCGCGGAGATGCATCCCGTCTTGAAGCCGTGGGCTGCTCTGGCTACCTACTTAAACCTGTAAAACAGCAAATGTTATTTGATGCAGTGCTGGCTGTGCTGGGGCGTAACGAAGATGAGACCGCCAGCCTCATTACACGTCATGTATTATCAGAGAAGCGAAACGCAGGCATTCGCCTTTTATTGGCTGAAGATAACCCAGTCAATCAAAAATTGGCCGTCATACTTTTGCAGAAAGCGGGCTATCTTGTAGATGCAGTGGAGACAGGCGTTGAGGCTTTTGAGAAAGTTACAACCAATCCTTATAGTGCCGTACTAATGGATGTGCAAATGCCTGAGATGGATGGATTCGAGTCCACGCGACTCATCCGCGCCTGGGAAACACAAAATGGTCAGCATATGCCTATTATTGCCATGACAGCGCATGCCATGGCCGGAGACCGGGATCGCTGTATTGACGCAGGAATGGATGATTACGTTACAAAGCCGCTTGAGCCGCGTGTCTTGTTTGCCGCCATTGACCGTTGGATAATGAATACGGAGCCTAAGAAAGCGCCTGATCAGATCGCCACAGAAGACTCGATTGTTGATGTTCCATTGGATATTTCAGGCGACTTGGGCAGGGATTGGCTTGGCGAGAGTGAGCCCATTTCGACTCTGAACCCTGAACCTATACCCGCGGTGTCTTTATCCAACAATAAATTACCTGCAGACCTTGAATCCGCTTTATTTCGTTTCGGGGGAGATCGAGTCTTCTTGAAGGAAATGTGCCGGGAATTTAAAGACCATTTACCCGCACGCATGGAGGAATTTAACTCTGCCATGCAAGTGGGTGACATTAAAACCATCGGCAGGTTAGCGCACAACCTAAAAGGCGTGTGCTTGAACTTTAATGCCGAACCGTTAACTGAAGCTGCGGCGAATCTTGAAATATGCGGCAGGGAGGAAGACCTGGCAAGGGCTCCTGTCCTGATTCAGCAAGTTGAGGTGGAAATCAAGCGCTTGCAGGAGTATCTTGACCGACAACTGCAGTAGGTCGTGTGTATAACCACAGGACCATGCCGAGTACAAGAATTGACGTTCCAAAACTCCACAAGTCTTTTGATGTATCAGCCTGTTTATTTAGCGCAAAAAATGAAAATATGTCAAGTGAAATTAAGAAAACAATGGTATATAAGTAACTTTTCGTATTTTTAACCAGTGTTCCGGAAATCCATACAATTGGGATGATGTACGGTAGTTGGTCATACGACCATAAATAAATGGTTGAAACAAAACTGACCGGGAGTATGATGTTGAACGATTCCCATGCTGTTAGTTTGGAGTGATTATGCCACAGGAAATATCCACCAAGGCCAAGCAGGATCATTCCCAATACTCCGCCGAGAATCATGGAACAGGGTAAAGCTCCACCACACGTTAAGTGGGCAATTGACCAGACATTGGAGTGGATCCCCAATGTCCGATCCATTACTGCCTCACTTGCGCCACGAAATTTTATTACCCATAGTGGGTCTAGAATTATTCCGATCAAAACTAACACAATTCCGCCAATTGCAACGCCGGAGATCGCCTTCCAATCGCGTCGCGCTAGAAACCAGATTCCTGACAGTAATAGGATCGTCAATCCTTGCGGTGGTTTGAGCATGGTCAGCGAGAGAAGTAATCCAGCAAGAAGTGATTTGTCTTTTTCAAACAACAAAATCGCTCCAATTACCACAAGCAAAGCAAGTGCGCCAATTGAGCCTGTGTGCAGTGTCAGGTAAAGTGGACCGAAGAAAAACATTGCGGCAAATATAGGGAAAAGCAAGCGTCTGGGTGGGGAATCGGGCCAGTGATCCAATAAGATGTAAATTGTACCTGCCACTATTAAGAGTGTGATAACTTGCCACGTAATATATGCGGCGGGAAGTGAAAGCAGGCCAAACGGGACGCAAAATACAGCCAGCGGTAATGGGTAGGGAAATATTCTGTTGGGCTGCCATTTGATTCCATACGTTTCATGGCCTGCAAGGTACTGACTTTCATTATATGGGTTTTCGCCTTCCATTGTCATCCGTCCCGATAGCCAGAAGAAGGAAAAGTTTGAACTCTGAAAATCAAAGCTGTTGGCGCTGATCCATGCGCGCAAAGTTATCATTCCCCCGATCAAGATCAATGTGATGAAACTTCCAATAATATTTCGGATCGAATTTTTCATTTAATAAGAAAGTGACAATAACCTAACTCGGACAAGCCGAAACCAAAAAGGGAAAGTCGCACAAGGTATGGCTTGCCAGAGGCAAGAGAAATGGGATAAGCGCGAGGCTGTTCCCGACGGCGACTTTCCCTGGTGCATATTTTAGCAGAGTGTGGTTAGATAGTTCAACCCAATTGCAAAAACTGGAGTTGAGCCATGGACGAACTGCTTTCTGAAAGATACAGCAATGAACTGGATGGAGTATTGAGTTGCTATGATCGGATCGTGATCACTGGTAGTTTGTATCCAATTTGTTATGCCCAAGGAATGACCTCCTATCTGTATCGACACGGAATACGGGTTTTTGATTACGCCAAATTTGCGGAGCCATTACGCGAACGCCTTCGAGAAAACGCGGAAACCCTGGCACAGGCGAACGGGATCAAAATCGAATTTATGCGCAAGAAAGATTTTCGCAAAGAGACACGGATCCAACAAATTTTGAAAGAGTGTGGCCAGCAACCAGGCTTGGTGCATATTATCGGTGCGATGGAGGCTTGCTCCTCATATCTTCCATGGCATGATAAAGTAACCGGCAAAACATATTTGAAATCAGGCAGCAGCAAATGTATGACCTACTATTTCTACTTCATGGACGAGCAACTGGGATTGTGCTATTTGCGTGTTCCGACTTGGTGTCCTTTTCGATTGCAGTTCTATTTCAACGGACACAACTGGCTGGCAAACCAATTGAAGCAACAGGGCATTGCCTGCAAAATGTTGGATAATGCTTTTGTCCATATCGACGATTATGCGAGAGCTAATCAACTGGCAAACGAGTTCGATGTTGAAAGCTTGCACCAGCGTCTGGATGAGTTCGCCCAACAATATTGTCCAGTGGTCACAGAACTGAACCTCACCTATTACTGGAGCATGATGCAAACTGAGTACGCAACAGATCTGGTCTTCAAGAGCCGAGAACCTTTGCAAGCCTTCTACCCACTTCTCCTGGAAACCCTTACTCATGCGGTCAAACCCGCAGATATTGCCACTTTTCTTGGACGTAAACTGAATGGCAACTACCAGGGTGAGATGGGTAATCGCTTCAACAAGCGCTGGATCGGCACGCGCATCAAGCACCAGATGGGTCCTGTCTCCATCAAAATGTACGATAAGTTCAACCTGATCTTGCGGATTGAGACGACGGTCAACAATGTGGCCTTCTTCAAGCAGTATCGTCAGGTTCAGCATCGTGATGGTTCAACCACTATGCGTTGGGCTCCGATGAAGAAGACTATCCACTCCTTGCCTGCTTTGCGTGAAGTCCTCTCTGCCTCCAATCAACGCTACCTCAAATTCATCTCCTCCATTGCAACTCCCCAAGTAGGCGTGGAACAATTGCACCGTTTGGCTGAAACCAAGACCGAAGACCAGCATCGTCACAAGGGCTTTAATCTCTTCTCAGAAGAGGATACCTTTTTGTTCCGCACCTTGTTGCAGGGCGAGTTCTGCATTAGTGGCTTCACCAACAAGCAATTGCGCACCCAATACCTTTCTAACAAATCCGCCAGTCAAGTCACACGCCTCCTCAAACGGCTGCGTGTGCATGGCGTGATCAAAAAAGTTGGCAAACGCTACAAATACTACCTGACTGACTTCGGGCGCCAGACCGCTGCCATGGCTTTGAAGTTGCGCGAGATAGTCGTGATCCCCACCCTCGCTTATGCCGCTTAACTTCCTTGCTTTTTGTACAAGCATTTCATTTTTTAGGTATTAAATGGTACTTGTCACTTTGTTCGGGTTTTAAAGCAGGTCTTTGAGTTTATCAAATGGCAAATCAGGTTCGATTGGCTTGTGACCGCAATCCTTCTCATTCAGATTCTGACCACACTCAGCGCACAGTCCTTGACAGTCAGGTTTACAGATTGGGCTGATCGGCACCTCGAGCAAGGCATATTCCCGCAGGAGGTCTGCAAGGTCAATTTGTGCATCTTCGGGGAGAATCAGACCCGATTCAGTCTCGGAGCGATTATCAAATGCATACAGTTCGGTGAATGACCAGTCGAGTTCGTGTTCGTACTCGGTCAGGCAACGTACACATTCAAGAGTCAATTCAGCAGAAAAATCCGCCTGGACGACCAAGCCTTGCGGCGTTCTGCCAATATTTATTATTCCATCAAAGTTACGTAATTCAAGATCGTCGCCAAGGGTGATGTTGTCGAATGCAAATGGAAAATCATGATTGCGTCCGATCTCCTCGTGGACGATAAAGCCGACGTTAATGCGGAAGGGTTTGCGTGGGTTTGTCATAATGAGAAGGAATTAGTTATGAAGGATGAAAGAAATCAGTAAAGTGACAATGGAACCCATTAAACCTTTCTATCTACAATATATTTTGCAAGGTTTTCCAGTGCGTCACGTTCGGCACAGGGTTCCATGGTGTTGAGTATCCCAAGGGCTTTCTCAACGTGTTGTTCAGCTTCACACATGGCTTGCTTAGATGAATTACTGGCGCGGATGCTTTCGACGAGGCGCGTCATGTTCACTGTATGAGTCCATCCCCCACTGGGCAGTGATTGGATGTCTGGATCGTTCGAATTAGCCTCGGCAAAGTAAATGGCTGGGAGAGTGACGAGACCATTATGCAGGTCTGAACCGAGTGGTTTGCCGACCGCTGCCTGTTCACCGTTGAAATCCAGGATGTCATCTACAATTTGAAATGCCATGCCGATCTGATATCCAAAATCGCGCATGGATTCAATCACAGTGTCGTCCACCGGGCTGACCATGGCTGCTGCACGCGAAGTCATTTCAAAAAGTGAGGCGGTTTTGGCATAAATCCGTTTATAGTAATTATCACGGTTGATCAAACCACGCGAAGTAAACATTTGCGTCAATTCTCCGTTGACGATGGTTGCCAGCGTTTCAGAGAATAATTTCATTAAGGGCAGATGGTCTGTTTCTGCGGCAAGTTTTGCTGCACGCGCAAACAGGAAGTCTCCTGTCAGAACGGTGGCAGGTGGAGACCACCGTGCATTCAATGTAGCCATGCCGCGCCGAAGTAATGAACCGTCAATCAGGTCGTCATGCACCAGGGTTGCAGTGTGTAAAAGTTCCACTGCCGCTCCAAGGGTCACGACTTTTTCCAGGGGCGCGCCCAGCATGTTTCCAACAAGCAGGCTTAGGGTGGGGCGGATACGCTTGCCTCCCGCAGCGAGCAAATGTTCCAGGGCAGCACGCAGGTCGGCATGTGATTCATCCGCCTGGCTCCGCATTCGTTCTTCAACGAGTTTTATTTCTTCTGTTACAGGTGATAGAAAAGTTACCGCGTTCAAATCAGTCTCCCCATGCAAAAAGATGAGCCGCATTGGTTGTGGTAAGGGCGGCGATCTCAGCAGGGTTTTTGGAATGGATTTCTGCTATTTTATCAGCAATATGATGAACATAGGCAGGTTCGTTTCTTTTGCCACGAAATGGCACAGGAGCCAGGAAGGGAGAGTCGGTTTCAATCAGTATTTTTTCGACCGGCAGTTGCCTGACCATGTTGCGTTTTTCCACCGCATTTTTGTAGGTTATGGGGCCGGTGATGCCTATGTAAAAATTCAGCGCCAATGCCTTTTTTGCGGTATCAAGGTTGCCATTGAAAGAATGAAGTACACCAGGATTTTCAGCAAGTCCGCCCCGCAAACCACTTTGCCATTCTTCCAAAATTTCGAGTAGTTCTTGTGATGCTGCGCCAAGCCACGCATCATTTTCTTCGCGCATGTGGATGATAACAGGTTTATTCACTTCTTTTGCCAATAATAATTGTTTTTTTAGGGATTCGCGCTGAAAGGCGCGTTTTCCGCTTTCCCTTATCCAATAGTAGTCCAGACCGATCTCTCCCACGGCAACTACTTTTGGATGGCAAGCAAGTTCAATTACTTTTTGAAATGTTTCTTCTGAGAATTTTTCCAAATCAGTAGGGTGGAAGCCTACCGCTGCATATACGCTTGGGTTAGATTCTGCCAGCCGAACTGCTGCCGCGCTTGATTTGTCGTCGAGTCCTGGCACAAGCAGCCGAATCAATCCCAAGTCTGTTGCGCGCTGAATCACCGCATCGCGGTCTTCATTGAATTTATGATAGTCAAGATGGCAGTGAGTGTCGGTAAGTTTCATGGGAAAAGGATGAATTGCATCACATGTTATATTGTCCACGTTGAAATAAAATGTGCTTGCTTCCATTTGGTTGTTGAACAAGGAAAATCGCCGTTATTTTTTCTGACGGCGATTTTCCTTGTTCATGTGTTTTGCCAACTTGTTCGTATGGAACAAGCGCAATCAATCTGCAAACGAAAAATAAATTACTTTATTCCGGCAACCCTCAAGCCATCATCTAAAATCGCCTTGACCTTGTCTTTGTGTCGGGTTTCGGTGTAAACGCGCAGGATGGGCTCTGTGCCTGAGAAGCGAATCAACATCCAACCGCCATCTTCAAGTTTGAATTGAAAGCCATCCACGGTGATCAGTTCGGTCACTTTCAAGCCGCCAAGAGTTTTCGGGTTGTTGTCCATGATGATCTTCTTGCGCACATCAGGATCACCGCTAAAAGGACTATCCACACGATCATAGAAATATTCACCTCCGACTTTGGCAAAAAGGTCTTTGAGCAACTCGGTAGGTTTCTTGCCAGTTTTGACCATAAAATCGAGTATATACAAACCAGCCAGGATGCCGTCGCGCTCTGGCACATTGCCACGGAAGGCATATCCGCCCGATTCTTCTCCACCAATGAGAGCATTGGTCTCGGTCATTTTTGGTGCAACAAATTTAAAGCCCACACCTGTCTCATGGACAGGTACGCCGTAGGCTTCACCGAGTTTATTGAGCATGTTGGTTGTGGAGAGGGTCTTCACAATATCACCGCGTTCGCCGCGGACATCAAGCATGTAATAAGCCAGCAAACCAAATACACGTAGCTGGTTAATAAACTCACCATTCTCATCTCCGATACCACAACGGTCAGCATCTCCATCCAGGATCAGGAGTACGTCGGCTTTGTTCTCGACAGTGGCTTTTAATCCAACATCAATATTAGGGCGGATGGGTTCAGGGCGCTTCATTTCGGGAAATGATGGATTGCGTTCGTTATGGATTTCAATCACACGAGTTTTTCCACCAGCCAGTAAACGAGGGAACCAACCCATGCCATTCCCCCACATGGAATCCACCATGACGGTTAATCCGGCGTCTTTGATCGGTTGGAGATCGATAAGTCTGTCATTTGTGAGATGTTCAATGTATGGCGTAGCGGCATCAAATTTAACGATTATCCCTTGCTCAACGCCAACATTGAACTTTATCCTTTTAACATTTAAAACATCATCAGGAATGGAGGCTTCGATCTGATTCAATCCTTCAGGGTCGATCGCGCCGCCGGTTTCATTGCGCACTTTGAATCCATTATCACTTGGGGGATTGTGGCTGGCGGTGACATTCACAGCGCCAGCGGCTTTCTTGTTTACAACTGCATAAGCAATGACAGGGGTTGGTGTGGCCTCCTGGGTCAAGTAAACCTTCAAGTCGTTGCCTGCAAGTACTTCGGCAACGGCCGCGGCAAAATGCTCACTGCCAAACCGCATGTCATGGCCAACAACGACGAATTGTCCTTTTTTACCCTGTGCCAGCATGTAGTTTGCAAAGCCCTGTGCGCAGCGCCGGACATTATCGAATGTGTAATCCTCTGCAATAACTCCGCGCCAGCCGTCTGTACCAAACTTAATTTTTTGTGCCATTGAATATTCTCCTGAAAATTAATTACATAAGGATTATAACATCCGAGAAAGATATGACCCGCCACCCGGCTTATTTATTTACGGTACCGCTGTCGGAGTTGCTTTCAGGGGCGGCTCTGCAGTTTGTGGGCTTGTATTTGTTGGGTCAGGCATTGAGGTCATGGGGTGCACACCACTTAGTAATATTTGCCATGCAATCTCCAAGTCACCAGCGGCGATTACCGGATAGGCAGGCAGGTTGTCAAGTGCCAGATCCAACCGAGCAATTGCCTGACTTAACATTTGATCGTCCGGATTGCTTTTTAATTCGATCAGCAAGTCGTGCGCAGCTTTCACATCTTCGCGTGCCAACCCAAAATTGCTTTGTGCCAGGTATAACCGGGCACGTCCGATCATATCCAATGTGCGTGTTAACATCACTTCAGATTTTAACTGCAGCAGAGTGTCATCCTGGCTTATTTGGATCTTACTCTCGAGTGCAACCTGTATTTCATCCAGCTTGGTGAGTGATGCGGTGTGAGCTTCAATAGATTTTTCCAGCGCATCCACTCGTGTTTTTGTTTCATCGAGATCCGCTCTTATTGCATTCATATCGGTTTCGACTTTCCTGATATCTGCACTATTTTGCTCGAGGGGTACCAGTACTTTTTGGTTGATGTATGGCAAACCATAATACAGCGCTGCTCCCATACCACCAATAACTATCAGAATTGCGACCAGCCGAAACAATGCTCTAATAAAAAAAAGGAATGCTTTACCCAGTCGCGATGGGAATGAATCCTGATTTTTAGGAGAGTCTTGTAAAGGCGCACTCTTTTCAATGGGGGGAGGTATTTCCTGTTCAACTTGGATCATGGCTCTGGTCCCTTGTGCTTTTACCCTGTCTTCAAAAGTGGCCTGTATTCGTGTGAGCAGGTTCTTTCCCATGCCATGCACATTAAGGCAGTCGTCTACTGATTCAAATGGCCTTGCCGCAATAATATTTCCTGCAATGACTCGCGTGATGCCAGGAGTTTTTGTTAGCATATCGAGTTCTGCTGTATTTAGGAAGTTTAGAAAAGAGTCCATAAAGCCACCTGTGTATATAAATAATTTTTGAATCGGTCATTATTCCAGCCAATTCCTTAAGCTTGGACTGCCCAAAACTGACTTTAGCTGAGTTTTTTATCAATACCTATTTTATCACTCCAGCAAAATTGTTTGCTATAATCCCTGTTATGATTTATCTTGATTATGCCGCCACTACTCCAGTAGACAAACGCGTCCTGAATGCCATGATTCCGTACTTTCGTGAATCATATGGTAATCCATCATCAATCCACCGCTACGGACAGAAAGCCGAATCCGCGTTGGATGATGCGCGTGAGAAAGTTGCTGATGTGCTTCATTGCAGACCAGAGGAAATCATCTTCACATCCTGTGGTTCTGAATCAGACAACCTCGCGCTTCGCGGTTCTGCGTTTGAAAAAAGGAAAAATTTTGGAAAAAAGTGGATTCTAACGGCAAATAATGAGCATCATGCGGTTAGTAAAACAGCCACACAGCTCGAAAAAGAATATGGGTTTCTGCTTAAATGGTTGGATTTGGACGAGCATGGCGCAGTCACTTCCGATTCCTTGGCCAGGGCGGTTTGTAATGACGCCGCTTTGGTCTCTGTGATGTACGCCAATAATGAAATCGGTACGATCAACCCAATTACAGAGCTTGCTGTAACCGCGCACAGTAGTAACATTCCATTCCATACTGATGCTGTCCAAGCTGCTGCTTATTTGGATGTGAATGTCGAATTATTGGGTGTGGATTTGATGTCACTTGGCGGACATAAATTTTACGGTCCTAAAGGAGTTGGGGTGTTATATGTTCGCAAGGGAGTGGGACTTATGCCACATCTGACAGGCGGGGGGCAGGAATTTGGCTTGCGGGCTGGCACCCAAAATATTCCATACATCGTTGGATTTGCCGAAGCATTGCGTCTTGCTGCCGAAGAACGGGAAGAACGTACAGCGCATGTCAAGCCATTTCGCGATCATATCATTGGACGCGTGCTTGAAGATATTCCGGATTCAAAATTGACTGGTCATCCCGAAAACCGGCTGCCCAACCACGCCTCTTTTGTTTTCAAGAATGTGGATGGCAACCTGCTTATACAAATGCTTGATTCAGCAGGTTTCGCCTGTTCCTCCGGCTCAGCATGCAAAACAGGCAACCCAGAACCGAGTGAAGTGATTTCATCGCTTGGTTATTCACGAGATTGGGCATTGGGATCTTTACGGATCACCCTGGGAGTTGATTCGATACCCGAGCATGTTGATTTATTTTTGAAAATACTGCCTGGTTTGGTGCAAAAAGCCAGGGGCTTTTGATCCAGGGATGAAAGGTCAGTTTTTCTCTGTTTTTCTGTTTATCAAGGTTAAAGGTTGAAAACTCAAATCATCACCCTTGAGTCTCACGATGATCTCATCTCTGTCCGCGATAAATTATCGTGGGCAAAGACGCCGCGTATATTGCTCGTCTGGCCGAAATATGCAAAGGTAACTTTGCGTATACTGGACTTAAAAGTCCTGCAACGCCATGCTGACTCGTTGGGTGCTCAACTTGGACTCGTCACTCGCCGGGCAAAAGTGAGACGAGATGCAGAATCGCTGGGCATTCCGGTCTTTGTGTCAACAACCAGGGCACAACGCGACCAATGGAATGATTCTGCCCCGAGAATCAGACGGATCCCAAAAAAACCACGTCGTGATTTGAGAAGGATCCATGAAACAATTTATCAAAAAGAATCCTCCTGGCGTACTTCGCTGCCTGTACGCTTGTTCACTTTTACAGTGGGAGTCGTAGCCGTTTTGGCAATCGCAGGTCTTTTTATTCCCCGTGCGGTGCTGACTCTGTATCCAGAATCGCTGAATCAAAGTGTTGTCATTCCAGTCGCTGCAAGCGAAGTGACGGAGTCTGTCTCTGTTACTGGCTTGATTCCTGCACATACAATATCTGAGAATGCGAGCGTGGAACAGTCGCTCACCGTTGTGAGTCAAATCTTCGTGCCGAAATCCAAGGCAAAGGGCGTCGTGCGTTTTAAGAATTTAAGTCAGAATGAGGTGGTTATTACCGCTGGGACAGTGGTTGCAACCGAATCTTCCACTCGTTTTGTAACTTTGAATGAAACACGCCTGCCAGCAGGTATTGATCAGTTTGTGGACGTGCCCACCGAAGCGCTGGAGGCGGGTGTGCAGGGTAATGTCGCGGCAGATACGATCACTATTGTGGAGGGCTCGCTGGGACTTACTATTTCTGTTACAAATCCAAAACCCCTCAAAGGCGGGGGGCATTTGCGCCTCATCGGGCCAAATGATGAGGACCGTGCAAAATTACGTGAAGAGGTCATGGATAATTTACGCCATACAGTGGAGGCCAAGTTAAGAGCGCAGATTAATCCCACTGACCTGCTATTGATGGATACGTTGGAGGTTAAGCAGATCATCGAAGAGACTTTTAGTCCGCCGCCTGGAGAGGGGGGGGAAAAACTGGTTTTAATTATGCAGGTTGAATTTTCAGCGCGCTATGTTTTGGATGATGATCTAAAAGAACTTTCGCTTACAACGCTGAATGCACCTGAGGAAAATGGTTTTAAAGCAGCCGCTTTGCCATCCTTTAAAGTCATCACAGATCCCTCAACTGATAATTCAGGTATCAGCCATTTTGAGTTGGAAGTGACGCGCACCTTGCTTCGCGAGGTGGATGAGATGCAAGTCTTTTCCATCGTGCGCGGTCGTACACCTGAGTTAGTTAAGGACGAATTGGTATCCAAATTGTCATTACGCCAAAAGCCGAAAATTGTCATTGTCCCAGCGTGGTGGAAATGGTTCCCATTAATCCCCTTTAATATTTCAGTTCAGGTGAAATAGGTCAATTTTGGTATGTGGCCGCGTCCTTGGTGCTTAATTATATTACTTCGTGTGAATAGGTCTGGAGACTGATGAGAATCCTTGCTGTAGATCACGGCGAAAAACGAATTGGTGTTGCGCTTAGTGACGCAACAGCAACTATTGCCGTGCCTCATAAGATAGTTGAACATATCTCGCGTGCCATTGATGCCGCCCAGGTGGCTGATCTTGCCGCCCAAAACAATGTGGTTTTGATTATCATTGGGCAATCGTTGGACGATGAAGGAAATCCGAATCCTGCGGGCCGTCGTGCAGGTCGCTTCGCTGATGAATTGAAAAAGCAAACCAATATTCCGATCGTCCTCTGGGACGAATCCTTTAGTACCCAGGACGCGCGTGCTGCACGAATTCAGCTTGGCGTGTCAAGAAAAAAACGCGCCGGCCATCAAGATGCATTCGCCGCCGTAGTAATCCTGCAATCCTATCTTGAAGAATGCAGACAAACGGATCATTAAATTCGACAATAATCCATACAATTTCCCATTCTTATTCCCTTGGTCATTCCTCCTCTTATGCGCCGTATTTTCTTCTTTTTTCTTGCATTTTTTATTCTTGCAGGCATTTATCTTGTGCTGATCCATTTTCCCTCCCGAGCATCCTTGCTTTATGGACCTCCCGCGCCTTCACTTTCCATTTCAGAACGTATTGAATATGCGGCGCGTTTGCTTTTGCATGGTGATGTCCTTACCTTGTCGCTTTATCCAGATGGCGTAGACCTGTCTTTTCGCATTGAGCAAGGTGAATCAATCGCCTCTATTGCTGCAAGACTTGCGCAATCTTCAATCATTGCAGATGCACAGGCTTTCTATGATTATGTCGTTTATACAGGACTTGACCTTACCATCCAGGCTGGTGATTACACCCTCAATCCTGCTTTGTCGATCATCGATACAGCCCATGAATTACAGGATGCGACTCCAGACGATGTCCGCTTCGTAATTCTCCCGGGCTGGCGAATGGAAGAGATCGCTGCTTCGCTACCAACATCGGGACTGGATATTTCTCCTGAAATATTTGTGACTGCCTCGCAGGCACCGCCTGCAGTCCTCGATATACCCTTTTCTTCCACAATGGAAGGATTCTTATTGCCAGGCTCATATATCCTGTCTCGTTCCACAACAGTCGATCAACTTCTCGAAATTATTGCGCGTAACTTTGTTTGGCATATGAGTGATGAAATGCGGGCTGGTTTTGCCGCGCAAAACCTCGATGTATACCAGGCAGTTACACTGGCGTCGATAGTCGAACGCGAATCGATCAATGATGAGGAGTTGCCATTAATCGCATCTGTTTTCATCAATCGTTTGAATATCGGCATGACTCTTGGTAGCGACCCCACAGTACAATACGCGCTTGGTTACGACTCGATCCATCAAACATGGTGGACGAATCCGCTTGGCTTGGATGATCTAAAAATCGACTCTCCGTATAACACATATATTTATGCAGGTTTACCGCCTGCGCCCATAGCAAATCCTGGATTGGAAGCGCTGCGGGCGGTCGCGTTCCCTGAAGTTTCGCCCTATTATTATTTTCAGGCTGCATGTGATAACCCTGGCTATCACACCTTCGCAAAGACTTTTGAAGAACATCTTGCGAATGGATGTCCCTAATTCACTTTTTTCCTCCCGGATTTATCCATTTTCCACCCATAACGAGTGAGATCATAAGACAAGCAACAGCTGCCCACGAAAATGCAGTGTTTTTTGTGGTGATGCCGATGGAAAGAAAAACCATACCAAGAATAAGTAAATAGCCAGATAGTTTACGGCGGTCAATTTTCATGATGTATCCTCCATAATTCACAGATTGAAATTTCAGCGGATCTCGAAAGCCAGGGGTGGGAAGGCACATACATTCTTGATTCCTCTTATAATTACCCTGTAATCATAAATCCAAAATCCAAAATCCAGATATCGGAATATTAAACCAAGAGACCATATGACCAGCCAACTCATTGAATGTATACCCAATTTCTCAGAGGCGCGGCGACCTGAAATTATTGATCAGATCGCTGCTGCCATCCAATCGGTCAGCGAAGTAAAACTCCTCGACCGTTCCTCCGATTTTGATCATAACCGTACAGTGCTAACCTTTGCTGGTTCACCCGCAGGCGTTGAAGAAGCTGCCTTCCGCGCCATTAAGACTGCAGCGGAATTGATAGACCTGGACCAGCATACGGGCGCACACCCGCGGATAGGAGCAACAGATGTTTGTCCTTTTGTACCGCTATTGAACGCCAGTATGGATGAGTGTGTTGCCATTGCCCAAAGACTTGGTTTGCGTGTCGGGAGCGACTTGGGTATTCCTGTCTACTTGTATGAAGCGGCGGCAACCCGCCCTGACCGCACAAATCTTGAAAACATACGCAGGGGGCAATATGAGGGACTTAAGTTGGCCCTGGCTGGAGAGGAAGACTTCAGCCGAAAACCAGATTTCGGTCCAAACGTCCTGCCCAAGGCTGGGGCGACTGTTATTGGTGCACGTTATCCGCTGGTCGCCTTCAATGTTTATCTAACCACTGACGATGTGGATATTGCAAAAAAAATAGCTAAAGCTGTACGTCAGTCATCGGGCGGCCTGCGTTATGTAAAAGGTCTTGGCTTGCTTGTGGATGGGCGTGCACAAGTTTCCATGAACCTCACCAATTTCCGTGAAACACCCATAGCCCGCGTTGTTGAGTTCATTCGACGTGAAGCTCAGCGTTATGGAGTTGGAATTCATCACAGCGAACTCGTCGGATTAATTCCACAGGACGCCTTGGTGGATGCAGCGGTGTGGTATACGCAGTTGGATCAATTTGATAAAGAGCAGATTCTTGAATCCAGGCTTTTTTCTGCGCTCGCCTCTGATACGCATTCTGCAGATTCCCAAGCCTCGTTTCCTGATGAATTAGCCTCTTCGACTCCAACTCCGGGCGGCGGGTCGGCGGGTGCTTTCGCAGGTTCTATGGGTGCGGCATTGGTTGCCATGGTTGCAGGATTGACCATTGGTAAAAAGAAATATGCGGAAGTTGAAGCTGAAATGCAGGCGATCCGCGTAGTAGCTGAAAATCTTCGCGCTGAGTTGACCCAGGCTGTAGAAGATGATTCGGCCGCGTTTGAGGCAGTGATGGGTGCTTATGGCCTCTCAAAGAACAGTACCGAGGAAAAGAAAGCCCGAGAGGCAGCGATCATACAAGCGACATTGAATGCCGCACATATTCCATTGCACGTTTGTGAAGATGCCGTCAAGGTCATGGATCTCGCGCTAAAATGCGCTGAACGGGGCAATCTTAATGCCATCAGTGATTCAGCTTCGGGCTTTGCCATGTCCCGAGCTGCACTCACCGCCGCTGCATACAATGTAAAAATCAATATAAATTCACTGGATGATAAATCGGTGGGGGAAAAGGCACTGAGTGAACTAGCAGAACTCGAGTCCAAAGCTGATAAACTCGAAAACGCGATTCGTGCTGTGATGAAGGAGCGTGGAGGTATCTAGGATTGTGTGGTTATATTTGTTGCGAGGGTACCCTCGCAACAAATAAATTCTGCGAATATGAGGGGGTGATCGTTAAGGACTGGATCGAAAATTAATTCTAATCCTGTCTTTTAGTATTGATAAAACCCCCTCCCAGACTTCCTTCCCAAATATCCCGCAGCCACCATTTTTTTTAGAAGATATGCCGGGCGATATTTATCATCCCCCAAGTCTCTTTGTAAAACCTCCATAACAGATAACACAACATCCAATCCAATCAGGTCTGCAAGCGAAAGTGGTCCCATGGGGTGATTCATGCCGGTTTTCATGACCTGGTCAATGGCTTCAACTGTGCCGACATTTTCCTGTAAGGCGAATACTGCTTCGTTGATCATTGGGCAAAGGATACGATTTGAGATAAATCCCGGTGAGTCATTTGCCTGGACAGGATCCTTGCCCATCCCTTTACAGACTTCAATAATTGAGGTTAATGTATCCTCTGAGGTTGTTAATCCACGGATGACTTCGACCAATTTCATCCTTGGCACGGGATTCATGAAATGCATGCCTATCACTTTTTTAGGGCGTTTTGTAACAGCAGCAATTCGTGTAATTGATATCGAAGAAGTGTTGGTTGCGAGGATGGCATTTTTATGAGCATGTTCATCCATGTCGCGGAAAATCCCGAATTTCAATTCCGGATTTTCGGTCGCAGCTTCAATGACAAGATCGGCTTTGGCAATTTGTTTCAGGTCTGTAGCAAAGTGGATGTTTTCGGTGGATGCTTTTTGCGCAGCAGTGATCTCACCTTTTTCAAGAAGTTTGGTAGAGGATCTGTGTATGGTGGCTTTTGCCTTTTCGAGCCCGGCGGGGTCAACATCCATGCATGTGACTGTAAAACCTGATGTCGCTGCGACTTGCGCGATGCCGTTGCCCATGGTTCCTGCGCCGATAATGAAGATGTTTTTTATGGTCATATTGCCTCCTTTGGATGGAAACACTAGTTTACATGGAATATTTTCTCCCCTTCATCGCTCTTCGGTTATTTAATCAACCTCCACGGCCATGGCAACAGCTTCACCGCCGCCCAGGCATAGTGACGCAATGCCACGCTTTAAGCCACGCTCTCTTAGGGCATAAATGAGGGTTGTCAGTACACGGGCGCCGCTTGCGCCAAGCGGATGACCCAAGGCGATTGCCCCCCCATTGATATTGACCTTATCCCAATCCCAGCCTTGACCTGCTAACATGTGGCCGTTTCCAAGAACCTGAGCGGAGAATGCTTCATTGAGTTCAATTAAATCTACTTCGGGTAATGTCCAGCCGACTTTATTCAACAGCTTAAGCATGGCGTGAGCGGGCGCGGCAAATAAATATTTAGGCTCTAATGCTATTTGCGCATAGTCAATTATTCGCGCAATAGGTTTAATATTATTTTTTTCTGCATACATGCGGGATGAAATTACGAGCGCTGCCGCACCATCATTCATGGATGAAGCATTCCCAGCTGTCACTTTCCCATCGGATTTGAAGACGGGCGTTAATTTTGCCAGTTTCTCAAGGGATGAGTCCTTACGCGGGCATTCATCGGTGTCAAAGATGATTGTTTCACCCTTTCGCCCTGGGATATGGAAAGGGACAATTTCAGGATTGAATCGTCCTTTTTCCTGGGCATCAGCTGCTTTGAGGTGAGAGTGAACCGCGAAATTATCCATCTCCTCGCGCGTAACTTGATATTCATTGGCGATAAATTCTGCTGCCATGCCCATGCTCCAGTTTTCAAATGGGTCCCACAAGCCATCGTGGAGCAGGGCATCAGTCAACACCTGATTACCGAACTTTAACTCACCTGTACGTCCATTCACAAGAAATGGCGCGCGACTCATGGATTCCATTCCACCCGCAACAAGGAGAGCGGCATCGCCAGCGCGGATGGCCTGTGCTGATAGCATGATGGCTTTCAATCCTGAGCCGCAGACTTTATTGATCGTAGTTGCGCCAATTGTGACTGGGAGCCCAGCCATGATCGACGACTGACGTGCAGGTGCTTGCCCGTTGCCCGCCTGCACCACATTGCCCATTAAAACTTCTTCCACATCATTAGGGTCAATAATTCCTGCACGTTCCACCGCAGCTTTTATTACCTCTGCGCCAAGTCTTACAGTGGGTATATTATTGAGTCCTCCTTGGAATTTCCCAATAGCTGTACGAGCTGCGCTCAAAATCACGGGTTCATTTTCTTTGCTCATCCTGTCTCCGTTGGTAGTATAAGCAATTATAAAGCCAATGGAATCGATTAATATATTTATCGATAAAAAGTTGAGCCCTCGGGTGGCGTGTGGGGAGATGATCGGGTTTTTTCATGTATCCCTTACCACGACCTTATAAACTCAATTATTCCGAGATTATTCTTCCATTCCTGAATTGTATGATATTTATATGAAAATTGTCCAAATTCTTGCGAGTATTACCTGTTCGGAGTAAAATCAATTTAATAATATATTCACTATTTTTCAAGGAGAGAAAATCATGGCTTTCGAACTTCCCAAACTTGCTTATGCATATGACGCTTTGGAGCCGCATATAGATGCGCGCACAATGGAAATTCACCATACTAAACACCACAATACCTATATTACAAATTTGAACGGAGCAGTGGAGAAAACCCCGGAGCTTGCTGGTAAATCACTTGAATCCATGCTTGGCGATTTGAGTGCTGTGCCTGAGGGCGTGCGAATGGTTGTTCGCAATCATGGCGGTGGGACCTATAATCACAATTTATTCTGGGAATTCATGGCTCCCAAGGCGGGCGGTGCTCCAAAAAACGAATTAGCCAAGGCAATCGACGCTTCATTTACTTCATTTGATGCCTTTAAGGTTGAATTTGAAAAAGCAGCCGCCACCCGCTTTGGCTCTGGCTGGGCATGGCTTGTTAAAAAGGGAAGCGGTCTTGCTGTAGTTTCCACTGCTAACCAGGATAACCCTCTTTCGGAGGGGCTCACCCCGATCCTGGGATTGGATGTTTGGGAACATGCATACTACCTGAAATATCAAAACCGGCGCCCCGAATACATTTCTGCCTGGTGGAATGTAGTTAACTGGGATGCAGTTGCCGAGCGCTATTCAGCAAAGTAGATAATCTGACAGGATAATAATATCCTGTCATTTTTTTATCCTTTGGATTTCATAGATATTTTCACAAGGAGAAAAAACATGACTCACGTGATAACAAGTTTATGTGTTCGTGATCGAGGCTGCATTGAAGTATGTCCAGTGGAGTGTATCGTCCCAGGACAACCCGCAGACGGGTGGTCTATGGTGTATATCGACCCTGATACATGTATTGATTGTGGAGCTTGTGTGCCGGAATGTCCTTTTTCAGCAATCTTCCCAGAGGATGAAGTCCCTGCCGGGTATACTGCTAAAGGTGGTGAATATATAAATAAGGTTGGGCTTACTGGACATTACGAAGGAACGAATCATCACGGGAAGGCAGTTATACTTGATACCACTCGGCAACTTGCCGCGGGGGAAATCGTCGATCTAACTTTGGATATTCAAGTCAACAATGATTTCTTCAAGTCTGGACCCGGCTACGCCGCAAAGGACAACGACCAGGGTTCATAAAAATATATCGTTCAAAAAAGGTCAGGATTAGGGTCCTGACCTTTTTTTTGATTTATTGATTTAGTGCTGCGTCAAGTATTTTATCTCCAATATAGTTTGCAAGAAAAATGTTGTTTTCTTCCAACGTTACAACTAACACGAGCGGGGTGCCTTTCCACTCCGGCAGCGTGCCGGCTAGCAACCAGGTTGTTATTTCGTTATCTACGCTTGCCTGACCAACATGAGACCAGTACGATTTGCCTTCCACAATGAATGTTGCAGATGCATTGTTCGCTGTTTCTGGCTCAATTACCTCAACAGGTGTATCCTGCGTCGACAGAATCACCCAACCCTGTTCAGGCGTGTTTACGGCAGTAGCGATACGCGGTGTGGGTATTATGCCTTTGTGACTTAATAAGGCTGCAGCGAGGCTAACCTGCAAAGGACTTACTTTCAAATCTGCTGCGGAAGTATTTAGGGCATCAAACCCCGCTGGCAGGTTTATTGCGGGTGTTCGATCTAAACCAAGTTGCTGATAGTATGCACTTAGTTGAGGTTCTGTCGGCTGAGTAATACCAAACTTTGCCCGAATTAGAGGCAGGGTGGAAGTACCAATTGGGTATAAGCCTTGTGTTGCGCGATTCACAAGTGGTGCAGATGGGTTTTGAGCCAGCGCTTCACCTTCTTCGCTTAGTTTATTTGGGTCATAGGTTGGATGGGAGGCCATGATAAGAATCTCGCCTGTTTCAGCATTCAGCAAAACAATTCCACCCGCGTGCCCCCCCAATAGTTGATCAGCTTTGGATTGCAAGGCAAGGCTAATGCTCAGGCGCACATCCAGCCCGGGAGGAGGAGTGCCGTAAAGGAGGTGATCCCACCATACTAGGCTGGATGGATTCCCCTGTAAACCGCGCAGGTAATCATCAAGTGTTGCCTCCAAGCCTGCTTGTCCATAAACTGGGTGTGTATAACCAATGACAGGTGCTAGGTCAGGGTAAAGATAGATGCGTTGATATGTTCCGCTTTTTCCCTGAGTGATGTTAATTGGCTGGTTGTTTCTGTCAAGCATTTCGCCACGCGGTACGTAGCGATCTGCAATTGATCGGCGCGGGTTGTCTGTGCGTTCCAGCAAATCTGGTGCGCGGACAATTGCCCACCATGCGCTGGTCAGCGCAACAGCCACAAAACCCAGGGCAATGATCCCAGCAAGAAGTGTGTACGGTTTTGGATCCTGCAAAGAGGCCGGTTCGTTATCTTCCAGGCTGCTGATGACAATAAGGAGAAACAAGGCAATGTAAGATGTTAATAAAGAAGATCCGCCGTAGGAAACAAAAGGCAGGGTTACGCCAGTCAATGGCAATAGACGTAAATTTCCACCGATGATCAACAAACTTTGTATACCGAGATAGGCAACGATTCCAGCCGCCAGGTATCGGCGGAATTTGTCCATTGCATTCAGGGAGGCAACCAAACCCCGGGCGAGGATCAACCAGACGAGAGCAAGCAAGCCAATCGTCCCGACCAGTCCTGTTTCCTCTGCCATTGCTGAAAAAATAAAATCAGAGATGGCGACTGGGACGAGAAGCGGACTTCCAATCCCGATGCCGCGCCCGACGATTCCTCCATTGGCAACGGCAAGGAGCGATTGCACAATCTGATAGGATTGCCCGGAGGGGTCAGACCAGGGATTGAGCCAGCCCTCCACGCGGACATGAATGATATCAATGGAGAAATATCCAATGGTTAACACTGCCAGTAAGAAGAGACCTGCAATTAATAAGACACGCCGTTTACCAGTATGAATAAAAATTGAGATTGTGAAAATCCAAACAAAAATGGATGCAGTACCGAGGTCGCGTTGAACGAGCAACAGCAAAAGGGCCAAACCGGTGACAATCAATGTTGGTACCAGAAGAGGAAGTGAGGTCAGACGAATATTAATGCGGTCTGCAAAATAAGCGGAAAGATAGATGACCAATAGCAGTTTGAGAGGCTCGGAAGGTTGGAAGTAAATGCCACAACAGCCAAGCCATAGGCGGGGTCCTATGCCTAATGGATTTGTGCCGAGCACGATTGTTAGAGCGGTGATGAGTAATCCACCGCTGAGTAGAATGTATTTATAGCGTTTTAGTAAGGGGATTATCTTTTGCCGGGAATACAACGCAAGAATAAAAAAAATAATGCTTACGCCAAACCAAATTGACTGACGTATGCCAAACTCTTCATCCAACCGCCAGATGGTTAATATACCCCAGCCACTCAGCAGGGATGCGGCTGGTAATAAGTATGGGTCGCGTTCCGGCAGGTGCTTGATTGTTGCGCGATGGGCCAGGATGTTTAGTCCAACCCATGCAAGAAAGCCCAGCCAATGTGAAAGCCGGTAATCCACGTCCCATGTCCGTTCGCGTACCGCGGGTGACAATGTGAGGATCGTGGATTGAATAAAAAGAAAGAATGCCGCCCAACGCAACAGGAGACTCTGGGTTCTGTCATACATGTTTCAATGGTACATCATTTTTGGATTTAAATGTAACAGTCACTTTTCAGATTGTAAAAAGTGACTGTTACATTTTTTTTGTGTATGTTGATTACAGGTATTTGCCTGTTAAAAGGTTAAGTTTGTTGCGGGTTTCAGAGGAGATAACTTTGGGGTCTGTGATCAAGGCTGTGGACAGGGCATCTTTACAGTCACAGGTGCGTTCGATTGTTAAGCCACGCACCAAGTTACGGATGGCTTCCTGCGCTTTTTGCGTGTTTTTGTTAAGAATTTGGATGACCATCTCTACAGTAACAGGTGATGCGCTTTCATGCCAGACATCGTAGTCGGTGACATGTGCCATGGTTGCATAACATATTTCTGCCTCGCGGGCGAGAAACGCCTCAGGGGCGGTTGTCATTCCAATGATTGACATACCCCAGGCACGGAAGGCTTGCGATTCAGCCTTTGTGGAAAAGCGTGGACCCTCAATCACAATTAATGAGCCGCCGCGATGTGTAACTGCGCCCGTTGTGACTACCGCCTCTTGAATCATGGTTGATAAGTCATAACAAAATGGATTAGCAACACCAATGTGCGCCACTATTCCCTTGCCGAAAAACGAGCGATCGCGGTTTTTTGTATTGTCAAAGATATTATCAGGAATGACAATCTGCCCTGGTGCATAATCTTCCCGAAGTGATCCACAAGCGCTAATGCTGATGATACGCTCCACGCCGAGTGACTTCAAGGCATAAATATTCGCACGATATGGTACTTCGCTAGGTGTGAGGTGATGCCCGTATCCATGGCGCGCAAGGAACGCTACACGTGTGTTCTCCAATGTGCCGACTACAATTGGAGAGCTGGGTCTCCCAAAAGGAGTATCCATATTGTATTCCTTCGTGTCCTGTAGGCCAGCCATATGATAAAGTCCGGAGCCGCCGATGACCGCTATGGATACTTTTTCTGTCATGTTTTCTTCTCCAACCTTTGTGTAGGTGAAACGAGGGTATTTGTAGACAGATTTACAATCAAGCGTGTATCTCCGCAAATTATCTCATCGCCGGCAGTAAGTACCGTGGGCATGGTGATTGCGATCTGGTTTAGCATCGTACCGTTTGTCGATGATAGGTCTTCCAGCCACCATTGGTTGTGATGGTAGGTCAGTTGTGCGTGGCGGGTAGATACAGTATCGTCAATCAACGGGATATCGCAACCGGGGTCCCGCCCAAAGGTGATGCTGGGTTGGGAGAAATTTTTTATAATTGGAGGAGCTTGCCCATGGCGAATTGTGAGGTTGACACTTGGGACGCGACGACTGGCAAGGGAAGTTCCCTGCCTGCGTATTTCCCACCAAAAGATCATTAGTGTCCAGCCTAGAAAGCCATACAAGGCAATCGCCCCAATGA
>JAIFNG010000175.1 GCA_020047815.1 Anaerolinea sp. | reverse complement strand
GTGCGGATGTCTTGATACAGTTCGTAAATATTCAGCGCGGGAAATCTCTCACGCAACTCTTCCGCCGCGTGCAGGGTGGCGGTACAGCAAACGCGCGAGCAATAATTATTGACCTGCCCGTCTTCGTGCGGCTCGTCCACGCCTTCAATCTCGCGGCTGCCGACGCAATGAATCAACGCCACATCGCGCACCGCATGACCGTTCCACTTCAACGGCTCACCCGCCTTCATCAGCCCCAGATGGCGAATCAACTGCGGCAACGTGACCACTTCCTGCAACTCGCCAAAGCCATATTCCCCTTGACGCGGCTGATATGGATCAAAGCCCGTCGCGACGACGATTGCTCCGACGCTAATTTCGGTAGACTGCAACGCATCTTTCAACGCTATCGGCAGGTTGCCATTTATCGAGATTGGTTCGCCATCATAGTTTTCCCAATCCACCGCTGGCAGCTGTGGATAACAGCCTTCGTACGCGCGGTAAATGACCTTACGCTTGGTCAAGCCATAATTGAATTCGTCCAAAACTTCCTGCTTGCAGGCAGACATCAATGATTCAGCGTCTTCATCGGTGACGCCGCGCGAGTGTTGCAGAATCTGCACGCCGTAATTGCCAACATAGCCCGTCACGCCCGCAATTTCAGATTGGGTATAAATTTTTATGTTGGGCTGTGCCACAACTTTTATTATTAATTCACGCAACAGGTCACGCGCTTTTTCATCGGTCGGGAAGACAGTATCCAACTGCGCCATACGTCCACCAAGGAAGGGGGATTTTTCAACCAACACTACGCGCAAGCCTTGCCGCGCAATATCCAGCGCAGCGCGTAAACCCGCCACTCCGCCACCAATGACCAACGCTTGCTTCTCAGCTTCCAGCCGAATCGGTTCGAGCGGCTGCAATAAACGTGCTTTGGCAAGCCCAGCCGCCATCATGCGTACCGCTTTGCAGGTTGCCCCATCGCAATCGCAGGCATGAACCCACGAGTTCTGTTCGCGCAAGCCAATGTGATGATACAGGTAGGGATTTAATCCCGCACGCGTGACTGCGCCGCGGAAAGTTTGTTCGTGAAGCGAGGGAGCGCATGCGCCAATCACCACGCGGTTGATGCCCAACTCGCGGATATCCTGCTCAATTTGCGATTGCCCCGCGTCTGAGCAGAGCGACATATCGGTACGCGAAATAACCACGTCGGGCTGTTCTTCCATCATTTTGGCAACATGTTCGCATTGAACGGTGTGACTGATATTCCCGCCGCAATAGCAGGTGTACACGCCAATTTTCAATTTGTCAGGCATACGTCACCTCATGTTGTTGAACTCTAATCTCCGTTTTACTGTGAATGTAAGCGGATGCTTCAGATGCCGCCGCGCTTGCCGTGATGATGCTGTCCACGATGTCCATTGGATTACTGGCGACTCCTGTAACAAAGATTCCAGCGCGTGAAGTTGCACACGGCGATGAATTCAAGGCTGGTGCTGAGATAAAACCATCCGAAGAGGGGATCAAGCCAAGGGTCGCGTTCAACGAAGTCGAAGCAACAGCTGGAATCATCCCAAGCGATAGCACAACCAGGTCGTGAGTCCGCTCGATGATTTTTCCCTCCTCCGTTAATTCCACTTTGACAATCGGGTTGTGTTTTTCATCCTCACGGATGGATGCCACTTTGCCGCGAATAAATTCCACGCCCATGGCTTTGGCGTTTTGGTAAAACTGCTCGTATCCTTTGCCGAAAGTGCGGATATCCATGTAATAGATGGTGACTTCCGCCATTGGCAGTGCGCCCGAAATGAGCATAGCCTGTTTGATGGCGTACATGCAGCAAACGCGCGAGCAATATTCGACACCCTGGGTTTTATCGCGCGACCCCGCGCACTGGACATAGGCAATGGTGGTTGGCTCCATGCCGTCGCCGGGACGCAGAACACGGCCATAGGGTCCTGTGGGCGCAAGGAAACGTTCCATCATCAGCGGGTCGATCACGTTGGCGAGTTTGCCGCCGCCATATTCCTTCTTTGCGCCAAGCTGAGTTAACTCAAAACCTGTTGCAACAATAATGGAAGTAGCTTCAATCGAAAAAGTCTGTGGCATTTGCATAAAATCCACCGCGTTGACGGGGCACACTTTTTCGCACTTGCCGCATAGCAAACAGTTTTCAATGTCAAGAACAGCAGTCTGTGGCACAGCAGTCGAGAACGGCACCCGAATGGCACGATAGGCGCCGAGATCACGGTCAAATGAACTCGGCACGGTGATGGGACAATCGTACTCACACAAACGGCAGCCTGTACATTTGCTTTCGTCCACATAACGCGGCTTTTGCAAAACAGATACATCAAAGCCTGTGCTTTTTTCATTTAACGCTTTTACTTCGCAATAAGTGAATAGTGTGATGTTTGGATGATGCGCTACCGCCGACATTTTTGGAGTAGTGATGCAGGAACAGCAATCGAGCGTAGGAAAGACTTTGCTAAGGGTGATCATCTTGCCGCCGATGCTGGCTTCTCGTTCAACGAGCGCAACCTTAAAACCCTGATCACCGAGGTCAAGCGCGGCTTGCATGCCCGCGATTCCACCACCGACGACAAGGGCGTCCACTTGAAGAGTGTTCATACTTGCGCTCCTTGTTTTTTTACGGCATGTGCGGCAAGTTCATGTTTGACGAAGCCAATCCCTTTTAGCAAATCGTTCATCAGATTTACTTCTTTAATAAAAGGCTTGACACAAACAGTACAGATGGCAGCCAGCCTTAAGCGGCGTATATCCAGTCCTTGTTCCTTCATCAATCCGTAAGCGCGTTGAATTAATTTCGCAGTTCCGTCCGCCTCAACTTTAAACGGGCTGTCGGTTCCGCTATACATTACAATGATGCCGTCAATGCCTTGTTCGAAGGCGTGTATAAAAAACTCAGGAGGAAACATGACAGGACACATGACAGGCAGAATGTAAGTGTTGGCGGGATAATCCGCATGCGACTGTCCTGTCGAATCCGCACCCGCATATCCACCCGCCAGGGTTGCCAGGATGAGGATTTTTGGTTGTTGGGTTTGTATGATTTGAGCCATAAGATATCCAGAGATGCCAATTCGCGAGGATCAGCGTGTACCAGCGGATTATTTCTTACGACGGATGAAGAGCCGCTCGTAGCCATCACCGGCCAACATACCCAAAAATTCATGTCCAACCTTTTCACACCAGCGCGGCATATCGTTTTTGGTGTTGGAATCGCCCGACCAGATTTCGATCACTTCGCCGACTTTCACAGTAGCAATGGCTTTCTTAGCCTCCAGCAAAGGACCCGGACAGGACATGGCACGCGCATCAACAACTTTCGAGGCTTGGATTTCGGTAAGTTCATTGGTAGTCATAAGATTCTCCTTTTTTACATTTATGGTCGATTAAACAAGGGGCTCCCCTGTTAATTTTCCTTTTGGGCCATTAATCACAACCGGGCAGTGTTTCACAATTTCATTGTCGATCAAGTGATAGTAAATATTGTGATGTTCACGGCGGCTTTTCACCATGTGACTGAATTCAAGAATTCGAAGATTGTGTGAGGTACTTTGCAGAGAGGCGCCAATCTCCTGGGCAATCTCGGTAACCGTCCGTTCCTTTTCTGTAAGCAGCCAAAGAATCATGATCCGCTGTGCATTGCCCATAACACGACAATGCGAGGCCTGGCGTTCAGCTAATAGCTGGATTTCTGGGGGGAGATTAGGCTGCATCATGAACTTCACAAGTTGTTGAATTCATATATAGATTAACTCTCCCCAAAGACTTCAACAAGTGACAGGCGTCACAAACCACACTTAAATTGTCTATGGAGTATCATAGAAATAATTGATAGCCAAAAGAGCTATTCTCTCTGCAAAAACTGGCACCGGGAAAATATCCACAAGATGGAATTTAAATCATAAACGCACCATTTGGGATGGTGCGTTTATTGATATCACACATCATTATTTACCTTGAGAAATGATTTGAATTTTGTCCTTGTCTAAGCCAAACCGCTGTTGCATATTCCCTATTTACAACACTTGCGGGGATTCCACCATGAGGCAACTGGTCATAAAGAAGCTTATGATGAAACTGCAGGCAAGACATCCACCCCAGAAGAAGGGTGTGGCACTTATGGAAATTACCCCGGCAAGCGCCAGGGAAGGGATTATTACCATTCCGAACAGCAAAGCCAAGCCGATCAACTTTGATACTACAGGATGCTTTCCAAAAAGATACTTACAAATGGAGAAGCGCCTATTTTGTGCAGCAAAGCCAAGGGACGCCCCCAAAAAGGCTCCAAAGAATAGTGTGACAGACATAACCAGCCTCCTCGAGCTTGATTCATCATAGCGGATTCAAGACCATTAACCATGAACCTCGCTTTCATATTACACCCCTGAAGTCGAGGAAACCAGTAACAAGTGTCATTTAGGTTGATTAAGTGATAAATAGCATGCTATAGAAATAATTGATAGCTTATTCTCATTTTTATCGACCGATGTAAAAAGAATTTTATTGAAGTATCCCCTAAAAATATTTTTCACTGTTAAGCCATATTGTTTTCAAGAAATCACACAGGGAATATCAGATTATTTGTCTTTTCGGAAAAATAGGTAATCCAATCAGCCTGAGATCACTCATCATAATGTCGCGAAAATCGACTGATGCAATCATACTGTGAACATCAACCCTCTACATGTAAAGATATTCACCATTTCAAATTTAATATTGGCGGAGGTTGTAAATGGGCATAAAACGGGAATATCTAAAGTCAGATCTTGATGAGTCAAAACAATAGCCCAGGTTTTTATCCGTTAGCAGTGCCGCCCCCTTCAAAGTACTAAAAACCTTTTTCGTATATTATTTAAACGAAACACCGCCTTCGGGCAAGGCGGTGCAAAACTGCGATTTGAACGCTCGACCTCACGGACCCGAACCGTGCGCTCTACCGGGCTGAGCCACACCCCGAACGGACTGCATTATACCATTATGGTCTGTTTTGTCATGGGCGAATTTGCCTATTCATTAGGCCATGCCAAAACTTACCAGGCTTGGATTCACCAACAACATGGGCACGTGCATGTTAAACTGCGGCAGATGTGGGTTGACAATTTCCGCGTCATAAATGGACATCCACGATGCGCGCATTACATCCAGGCTTGTCGCCACATCGGTTTGCCTTGAAATACGAATATTCCCTTTAAGCACAAAAGAACCAACCAATACATCCAGCACTTGCATCATTCGATTGGCTTCACCCGCCTCATAGTCCAGTGGGTCCTGGGCAGGTGGGACAAGATGAAACGCCGCCAACTGAGTGGTTGGAATGAACATTTCAGAAAATGAAAATGTTTTGGGTACAGCGCCAAAAAATGAGATCACCTGCGGTTTAAAAAGATGAATGTAATTCGGAACCCCCTGCGTGCGGAGCCAGATACTCACACGCGCATTTTCCTTCGCGACCACCTCACCCCGCGCGAGGATATTATTGGTATAAACCATCACCGTTGCGATTTTTTCATCGTCCGCGAGTTCTCTCATGCCATTCTCCTTTGCCACAAGTACAACTGAATTATACAACACCCTTCCACCTGCCTGAATGAGCGTTTATACTCTGTCAATCCCTTCTTTAATCCGATACCTAACATGCCTCAACCCAAAACCTGGAACATCCCCCCCCTCATCTCGCCCGAAGCTGATGCTGCTTTAATAAAATTTCCTCCCATCCTGAGGCAGATCCTCTTTAACCGCGGCTATCCAACCGATTCCGAGGCTCGTGCCTATCTTAACGCCAAGCCTGATTTCAATACCGATCCGTTTCAAATGACAGGAATGGTCCAGGCGATTGACCGGATCCAAACCGCCATTAAAATGAAAGAACCCATTGCCATCTACGGCGATTATGACGTGGATGGAGTAACCTCAACTGCATTGCTTGTGGAAACACTGAACATCTTCAATGCCAATGTACGCGGATATATCCCCAATCGTTTTGAAGAAGGATATGGACTTAACAACGAGGCAATGGATAAGCTCAAGGCGGATGGAGTACAACTGGTCATTACCGTGGACTGTGGCATCCGCTCGCCAAACGAAGCCCGTCACGCCCAGACACTCGATCTGGACCTTATCATCAGCGACCACCACCACCCTGCCGAAGGCGACCTGCCCCCGGCTCTGGCAGTCATCAACCCCAAACAACAAGGCGACATCTACCCAGATAAAGACCTGGCGGGTGTGGGTATAGCATACAAAATTGCTGAGGCATTATCCATCGTTGAACCTTCACGCGGACTCGTGCTTGATTCGTTGCTTGACCTTGTTGCGCTTGGCACGGTGGCAGACCTGGCGCCTCTGGTGGGAGAAAACCGAATTCTTGTCCGCAAGGGATTAAGACAAATGAAACAAACCCAGCGCCAGGGATTATTCTCGCTTGCCGCAGTATCAGATATAAAACTGGATAAGGTAAACGCAGGAAATATCGGATTTTCATTGGGTCCGCGCTTGAATGCAGCGGGCAGATTAAAAGAAGCCCTTGCTGCATATGAATTACTGATCACCAAAGATCCTGCCCGCGCAGGCGAACTCGCACAACTCCTGAATGTCCAAAACCGTGAGCGACAGGCGATCACCCGCGAAATGCAGGCACAGGCAGAAGCCATGGCTCTTGCCGACGACCCCAAAGCCTACCTGCTATTTGCAGCGCGTGAAGACTTCAACTCGGGCGTAATTGGTCTCGCTGCCTCGCGTCTGACAGACACCTACTATCGTCCTGCGGTTGTTGCCTCCAAAGGAGAGGAAGAGACTCGCGGTTCCTGCCGTTCCATTCCTGAGTTCCACATTACCGACGCATTGGATAAATGCGCAGACCTGCTTGTGAGGCACGGAGGTCACGCAGCGGCGGCGGGGTTTACAGTCAGGAACGAGAATCTATCAGAACTGGTGACCCGCCTTAAATCCATCGCAGAGAAAACCCTGTCAAAGGCAAACCTTAAACCCACGGTTACAGCAGATGTTGAGGTTTCCCTGGTGGATGTTCGTCCGGACTTGTTCGAAAAATGTTTGAAATATCTTGAACCAACAGGATATGGAAATCCGAATGCTGTGTTTGTGGCGCGTAATGTCAAAGTAAAAAATGCACGCACCATTGGCGCAGACTCAAAGCACTTAAAATTATCGCTTGAAGACGATGACGGTTATACACATGACGCAATTGGTTTCAGGCTTGGCGAATGGCAAAAGAAAATGACGCCGCGCATGAATGTGGATATTCTATTCACCTATGAAGTGAATGAATACAACGGGCGCGTTGGATATCAATTGAATTTGAAAGATATACGGGAATCAGGAACGATAGAGTAGCTGTCAGCGTTCTTAATACCCATCATGTTAATGCAACATCCCGCTGGTTTAAAAACCGGCGGGATGTTTTCACTTTCACCCTTTTTGCACGGGCAGTTTTGCATGGCGCCACGCCACCATGCCGCCCTGCATATCAAGGACAGTGTAACCTTCCTTTATCAGTATCTTTGCGGCGGACCTGCTGCGACTACCTGAATCGCAAACGCAGACGATCTCCCGCCCTTTCGGCAGATCCTTCATATGTTTATAAAGTTCATTAAGCGGGATCAATTTGGCGCCCGTGATTCGTGCCTGACGGAACTCCCCAGGCTGGCGAACATCGAGGATCAACGGATGTTTTCCAAATTTTAGTTTTTCACTTAATTCAGCCGGACTGATCGTGGGTACGGCAGGACCAAACAGATTAGACAGAAAACCCATGTATTTTATCTCCAATTTTTTTGATTTGCTTCTCACAACCCTTGATCTCACATCGGGCAAGTACAGAGCAAAAGCGGTATAAATTTTACTACAATGAGAAGTAAGAACACCGTCCCAACAAGCTTTATTCTATGGTCCCCAGCGTGGCTGATAATCACAATAGTCATTATTCGTCAAACGGCGCAAGTCTGTGCCATCCACCCGCACAATATATATTTCACAACCATGATCATCCTCTGGGTGATCATAATAGGATGTGAAGGTTATCCAGCGACCATCAGGCGAAAAAGATGGTCCCTGAGAGTTGCCCCCTGTGGGAGAAACCACGCGGGCGTTTGAGCCGTCTACATTCATAATATACACTTCGCGATGCCATGCCTCGCCGGAATATGTGACGATAAATTGACCATCCGGAGACCAATCACTGCGCCCACGCATGGAAGGCAGGTCACTGACCCTATGCAGATCTTTTCCATTGATGCCCATCCGAAACAACTTGATTGCACCTTCCATATCTGAGGCAAACAACACATATTTCCCATCCGGTGACCAGGTCGGATCCCAGCCCACAACCCGCGAAATCTTATCTGCATTTTTCCCATCACGATCCATCTTCCAAAGAACATTTTTGTCTGTATTAGGCGACCATGTCTTAAAGATAATATGGTTTCCATCCGGTGAAATCTCCGGTGCATTGAGATTTCCAAGTTTATTCGTCAACTGAACAACGGAACCGGTGGCAAGATCCATTTCATATATTTCGTAGAAATTTGCCTCACGAAAAGCCGCGTAAACCACACTCTTTCCATCAGGAGATAATGATGGGTAGTAATGTTGTTTATTGTCGTCCGTCGTCAGGCGGCGATAACCCGTACCGTCTGCATTGATAATACAGATCTGGTTACTGGCCTGCACTCTAAATAATTGACATGTAAAAACGATCCGCCCGGTTGGCAGATCTTTGGACGAAGGAGTTGAGACCACCTCTGTGAGCATGACTGGCGTGGCAAGAGAAAAAGAGGTGGCGGTTTGGGCAGGCTGTGTATCAAGAGGGTTAGCCGGTTTCGGGGTGGAAGCCGATAAGGTCGCGAATAGGTCTGGCGTTGGGGTTGAAGTGGAAGCCCCGGCATTACAGGCAAGCAGTGCGAGAAAAATACCAACCAGGATGAAAATCCGTTTATCCATTTGCACCTCAATTATCCATGCAGGAATAGTATTCTACTCCTCTACGATCATCGTTCCCAACACCCTTTGACGTGCCCCTTCAATGTGTTCCAGCATCGCAATCTTGGACTGGGCAGGGTCGCGTTGACGAAAAATATTCACAATGTGACGGTGTTCACCGATCGACTCCCCCACACCACCGTCCCTTTGCCAGGCGGCATAATTGAAGCGTGTTGCCACTTGATGTAAATGTAACAAATATCGACTAAGATAACGATTCCCGGTTGCTTCCGCCAAAATGCAGTGGAAATCATAGTCCAGATCAGCCAGGTTGGCGAAATCATTTTTTGCAGCAGCAGTTTCAGCCAGCATGACTATTTCATCCAGGCGGACAAATTGTTCATCGGTCAGGCGTCGACAAGCCAGGGATGCAGCCGAGCCAATAACCATGCTCATCGCATCCATCACTTCGATAAAGTCAAACACAGCCAGAGGAGTAATGACCGCCCCATGTTGGGGAATCATCTGCAGCAGGGATTGTTCTGCCAGGCGCTGGAAAGCCTCCCGCAAAGGAGTCCGCCCCCAACCATAGCGCTGCATCAACATGGCTTCGCTCACTGCGAGACCGGGTTGCAACTCGAGGGTTAGAATTAAGCGGCGCAATTCGTTTTGCACCTGGTCACTGGCGCGAGGTTTCTGAATATGGGTTGCCTTTGTCATAATGAATATTGTACAACAGTATACAATAAATATACAAGTTGGATATTTATTATTGACAGCTTGCCCTACTGGGAGTATATTTTTACCGTGCAAAGCGGAATGATTTTCGATATCAAGAAATATTCCATCAACGATGGACCTGGCATCCGGACAACCGTCTTTTTTAGCGGATGCCCGCTCTCCTGCTTATGGTGTCACAACCCGGAGAGTATCTCCTTTGTGCCGCAACTGCTCCATCGCCAGGGACGGTGCCTGATGTGCGGAGCATGTGTGGAGGCGTGTCCCGAAGGAGCAATTAGACTGGATTTCAACACCTCCAATGAGAGGACAGCCGAAAGTCAGAACACAATGGTGCCCGGGGCCGTGCTAACAGACAGACAAAAATGCACCAGGTGTCAGACCTGCATCGCAACTTGTTATTCCGGTGCGCGGCAGTTTTCGGGTCGTGAAGTCACTGTTCAAGAGGTAATGGAACAGGTAAAACGGGAAATTCCTTTTTATGAAGAATCGGATGGCGGCGTAACTTTTTCAGGCGGTGAACCGCTGATACAGCCGGGTTTTCTATCTGAATTGTTGGTTGCCTGCCGTGAACAGGAAATTCATACGGCAGTGGATACAAGCGGGTTTTCAAATTGGAATGTCTTCGAAAAAATTCGCAGGAACGTGGATTTATTCCTTTACGATTTAAAACTCATGGACAACGCACGTCACAAAGAAGTAACGGGAGTTCCCAACCCGGTGATTTTGGAGAATTTGCGAAAACTGGTCGAATATCAACATAAAGTCCTGGTCCGTATTCCACTGATTCCTGGCATTAATGATGACGAGGAAAATCTTGTGGAAAGCGCAAAATTCCTTGCCAGCCTGCCAAAGCTTGAAGGTGTCGAATTGATGGGATACCATGACATCGCCCAGGCAAAATATGAAGCCCTCTCACGTGACTATAAACTAGCTGGTACAAAACCTCCAACAGAAGAAGCCATGCTCCGGGCGGCAGAATTTCTTAAAAGTTATAACCTGAAAATTATCTTAAGATAGCCATTTTTCATACATCTAGAACCAATTCACTCACCCTTTCGGAGGTTCCCATGCCAATTACTGATCGTATAAAAACACTGCGTGAAAAAAGCCTGAACGCCAAAGAGACCCTTTCAAGCGAACGCGCCGAATTGCTGACCGCTTTCTACCAGCAGGAGACTGGTTTGCTATCCACACCAGTCAAGCGCGCAAAATCGTTCGCCTATTTGCTGGAGCACAAACACATCGAGATATATCCCGGCGAGTTAATGGTCGGCGAAAAAGGTCCCGCGCCTAAAACCGCACCAACCTTCCCAGAGTTATGCTGTCACTCACTCAGCGACCTGGACATCCTGAACAGCCGGGAAAAAACATCATTCCACGTTGAACCTGCCACCCGCCGTGCCTACCAGGAAACGGTCATCCCATTCTGGCAGAATAAATCCATGCGCGAACTGATCCTGAACGAAATGACGGAAGAATGGAAAGCAGCCTATGAAGCCGGAATTTTTACCGAGTTTATGGAGCAGCGCGCACCTGGCCACACCGTACTAGATGACAAGATCTACCACAAAGGCATGCTCGATTTTCAGGCAGAGATTGACCGCCGTCTCTCAGCCTTAGACTTTCTAAATGACCCCGAAGCCTACGACAAGCAGGAGGAACTGCGTGCCATGCATATCGCTGCTGGGGCATTGATCCGTTTCGGGGAGAGATATGCCCAAATGGCGGAGGAACAAGCTGAGGCGGAGGCAGATCCGCTAAGGCGGCTGGAACTTGAAAAAATCGCATCCGTCTGCCGCCATGTTCCTGCACACGCCCCATCAGACTTCCACGAAGCATTGCAATACTATTGGTTCGTCCATCTGGGCGTAACCACTGAACTTAACACCTGGGACGCTTTCTGCCCCGGAAAACTTGACCAGCACTTGCTGCAGTTCTACGACCTGAACAAGCATGGAAGAGAGTATTACGAGGAATTGCTGCACTCTTTCTGGATCAAGTTCAACAACCAACCCGCTCCACCCAAAGTAGGTGTGACTGCCGCCGAAAGCGGGACTTATACCGACTTCGCCCAAATTAACATAGGTGGCCTGCGTCCCGATGGATCGGACGGTGTCAACGAGGTCTCATACTTGCTGTTGGATGTGATCGAAGAAATGCGCCTGCTGCAGCCATCATCATCTGTGCAGGTCAGCAAGAAGAATCCCGATAAATTTGTGCGGCGCGCCGCCAGGATCATTCGCACCGGGTTTGGACAACCATCCATTTTCAACGCCGATCTGATCGTGCAGGAATTGGTGCGGATGGGGAAAGACGTCACTGATGCGCGCTGCGGCGGATCGAGCGGCTGCGTGGAAGTTGGTGCCTTTGGCAAGGAAGCCTATATTTTGACTGGCTATTTCAATCTACCGAAGGTGTTGGAGTTGACGCTACATAGTGGAATCGACCCGCGAACCGGGCGCAAACTGGGGCTTGAAACCGGTGACCCGCGCACGTTCACCTCATTCGACGAACTATTCGCCGCCTTTGAACAGCAGGTGCTGCACTTTGTTGATATCAAAGTGCGGGGAAATAATGTCATCGAAAACCTGTATGCAAAATACATGCCCTCGCCCTTCCTTTCGCTGCTGACTGACGACTGCATCGCCCGAGGCAAAGATTATCACGCAGGGGGAGCACGTTATAACACCTCCTACATTCAAGGCGTTGGGGTCGGAACGATGACCGATATTTTATCCGCAATCAAAAAGCACATTTTTGAAGACAAAGTTATGGACATGTCAGCCTTGCTCTCGATCCTGGCCTCGGACTTTAACGGGTTCGAGCGCGAACGTCAAATGCTGTTGAATCGCACTCCGCGATACGGCAACGACGATGACGCCGCTGACAATTTGATGGTGCGCGTCTTTGAGGCTTACTATAATGCAGTGGATGGGCGCAGGAATATGCGCGGCGGTGAATACCATATCAATCTGCTGCCAACAACCTGTCACATATACTTCGGCTCGGTAACGGGGGCAACGGCTGATGGACGTAAAGCCTGGACACCACTATCCGAAGGCGTCTCCCCTGTGCAGGGAGCGGACAGAAACGGTCCAACCGCAGCTGCACGCTCAGTTTCCAAAATGGATCATGCCCGCACAGGCGGAACCCTGCTCAACCAAAAATTCACACCGCAGGTACTGGCAAACGATGAGGGACTTGACAAACTCGTCAGCCTGGTGCGCGGGTACTTCAAACTGGATGGCCACCACATCCAATTTAACGTGGTGGATGCAGAAACACTCAAAGCAGCGCAAGCCAACCCCGGGGAGTACCGCTCATTAATTGTCCGCGTGGCTGGTTACAGCGATTACTTCTGTGATCTGAGTAAAACCTTGCAGGATGAAATTATTGCAAGAACAGAGCATGAAGGGTTTTGATAACACCTGTTTTCAGTGTCACTGGGTTGGGAACCAGGATTCAAGGATGGATAAGCAAAAAGGGCTCTCAGGGTTTTAGACCTGAGAGCCCTTTTTTTAATGTCAATTTTTCACTTTCTACTTATTACTTTCCCGCTCCCACAACTCCTTTGCTATCATTTCCTGATCCACAGGGAGTTTGAAAATTCTTACACCCACCGCGTTATAAATGGCGTTGGTAATGGCGGGTGTGGTGGGGATGCTGGATACTTCGCCAACGCCCTTCGCACCATAAGGACCTGCTTCCACAGGATGCTCAACGATGATGGAGGTGATCTCAGGGGTGAGCATGATGCCGGGCACACGGTAACGGGCGAGATGGTCTGTGACCACGTTGCCGTTCTCGACAATAAACTCTTCGGTAAGGCAGTTGCCTAGACCCATCATCACGCCGCCTTCGACCTGTCCCTGCAAGCCGAGAGGGTTGACCGCCATGCCCACGTCGTTGGCAGAGATAACCTTAAGCACGCGCACCTCACCCGTTAATTTGTTCACTTCCACTTCGGCGGCTTGGGTGGCAAAGGAGAATGCGAAATGCATGTCACCGCCTTCCCCAAGTGGTTTAGTCTTGGGCGCTTCATATTCATAGCGGACAAGCGGCTTCTGTCCCATCCCCATCATTTCCTTATAGATTTCCGCGTAGGTCATTGAATGTCCGTTAACATGGACAATACCATCTTCAAAGCGTATCTGCTCGGGGCGCACATCATACTTCTCCGCCATCGTGGCAGAGATTTGCTCACGCAGGGTCTTTGCAGCATAGCGTGACGCATTACCTGTAACAAAGGTCTGACGGGAGGCCGTGGTTGGCCCACCATTCGGAGTCAGGTCGGTATCCATGACAAGGACACTGACTTTCTCAGGTGCAATTGACATTTCTTCCGAAACCACCAGGCGCATAACGGTGACGAGTCCCTGCCCAAGTTCAGCGGCTGAACTGCGGACCTGGAAAGTACCATCTTCGTACAGCTCGACATCTGCACCTGATTTATCAGGCGCACCGCCGCCAAGTCCCGTGTTTTTATAGGCAGAAGCATATCCCCAGGCACGCACCAGGTTCGGGTTCTCAGGATCAACTTTCGGACTGAATGGATTTGGATCGACCCTCCGCATTTCCGCTTCCACTTTATCGATACATTCCGTCAAACCCACCGAATCACGCAGGACCTGTCCTGTATTGGTGATGCTTCCAACATGCAGCGCATTCATCCGGCGCAGTTCCACGCGATCCATCTTCAATTTTTCAGCAAGCATATCCATCATCGATTCAACAGCAAAAGCGGACTGCGTTACACCAAATCCGCGGAATGCACCCGAAGGTGGGTTGTTGGTGTACATGGCATAACAATCAGCACGGACGTTTTCAATATCGTAGGGACCTGCCGAATGCGTGGTGGCACGGGTCATTACTTTTTCGCCGAGCGACGCATACGCACCTGTGTCACCATATAACTCGGTATCCATGGCAACAATGCGCCCATCTTTCTTTGCCCCAACTTTAACCCGGATTTGAGTGGCATGGCGCTTGGGGTGCACAAGCAAACTTTCCTGACGGTCAAACAACAATTTTACAGGACGCTGGGTCACGTTGGCAAGCAGGGCAACATGGATCTGTCCCATGATGTCTTCCTTGCCGCCAAAACCGCCGCCCATCAACTGCCCAACAATGCGCACCCGTTCTTCATCCCACCCTAATGCACGCGCCACCTGGGTTTTATCCTGATATGGAATTTGTGAGCCGACATAAATTTCCATACGCCCATTTTCTAGCGGCACCCCAATGCTGCACTCAGGTTCGATGAAAGCATGGTCGGTGGTTGGGGTGTGGAAGGTGTGTTCGAGGACCACATCAGCACTGGCAAAACCCGCATCCATGTCACCTTTGCGGACTTTAATGTGCTTGAGCAGGTTGCCTTTCTCATGGATCTGCGGCACACCATCCTGGCGTGCCTGAACAGGGTTGGTAATTATAGGTTGCAGGTCAAACTCCGCTTCAATCAACCCGGATGCCTGGTCGGCGATCTCCTGGGTTTCCGCGGCGACAATGGCAAGCGCATCGCCCACATAGCGAACACGCTCCCCAATACCCACCATGACAGGCCAGTCATAGATGACCAACCCGTGATTGTGTTCGCCGGGGATGTCATCCGCGGTTAAGACCGCCAGGACACCCTTCAATGCTTTTGCCTTGGAAATATCCAGTTTCGTTAGAAACCCATGCGGGATCATGGCGCGTTTGGCTTTTGCAAATAACATGCCGTCAAATGTCAGGTCATCAGTATAGATAGCCTTGCCCGTTACCTTTTCAACTGCTTCAGGGCGCAAGTGTTTATGTCCAACCGTTTTGTGCGTGTGAATAGAATCGGGTATGTGATCTGGCTTTTGAACAGGCTCACCGGTACGCAAAGCTTGCGCCGCGGCAAGGATGGCATTTTGGATGGAAGGATAACCCGCGCAACGACAGAGTGTATCCTTTAACGCAAAACGAACATCGTCACTGGTGGGATCCGGGTTGCGTTTGAGCAGGGCATAAGCAGTCATAATTTGACCGGGGATGCAGAATCCGCATTGAACTGCGCCATGTTCCACAAAAGCTTCCTGCAGTGGATGCAGCTTCATCTCTTCATGGACACGCTGGGCAAGTCCCTCGATGGTGACAATGGTCTTGCCATCCGCGCGCTCTGCGGGATAAACACAGGACATTGTCGGTTCACCGTTCACAAGGACAGTGCATGCCCCGCACTCAGCTTCCTCGCAGCCGATCTTTGTACCTGTGAGGTTAAGCCTTTGTCGAAGGAGGGTGGATAAAGTCTCGCCCGCAACGGGAGCAAGTGAATATTGTTTGCCATTGACTGATAGATTTATGTTTGACATACCATTAATCCTATTCTGCGCGTTTCCACGCTGCTTCAAATACATCTCTAAATAAACCGCCAACAATATGTTTGCGGTATTCTGCGCTGGCACGGCGGGCACTGGTGCGGAATTTGGCTTGACCCAGCAGAGCCTCAAGTGCATGGCTGAAAGTCTCTTCACTGAAAGATCGTCCACACAAGGCAGCTTCTGCTTCTGTAGCCCGGAAGGGAGTCGAGCCGCCGGGACCGACAGCGATATGAATATCCTTTACTGTATCTTTTTCACGTTCAAGCCAGACAGAGCAATTCAGAATGGGAAGCGCAACTCCCTGCGGGCGCATGATGCGTTTGAAGCAGGAGGCTTGTCCCTTTTTCAATTTGGGAAGGTAAAAGCCAACGATGATTTCTTCACTTTTATTAATGGAAGACTTTCCCGGCCCGAGGAAAAGCGAAGTAAATGGCATTCGGCGGACACCTGCAGGACTCGCAACCTCAGCTTGCGCATCGAGGGCGGTAAGGGCGATGGTCCCATCTGCAGCGGGGAGTGCGTGCGCCACATTTCCCCCGATGGTGGCGGTGTTACGGACTTGTGGTCCTGCGATCAAATTACAGGCTTCGACCAATGCCTGGGCGTGGTCACCCACTAAAGGATCTGTCGCAACCTGGTTGACTGCAACGGAGGCGCCGATAAAAAGTTCATCCCCCCTCAACTCAAGGACGGTCATCTCCCTGATAAATGTCAGATCAATTAGAGTATGGACGGGTGAATGACGACCTTGTTTTAGGTCAAGCATCAAGTCTGTACCGCCTGCAATGGGCATTGCAGGGCCAGGTGCAGATGTTAGCGCTTGAATTGCTTCTGCAATCGAAGCGGGTCTTTTGTATTCCTGCCAAAGGTTCATAGTGGTTTCCTCTTTCTTGCTAAGCGGCGGCACTTTTCGATGGGGTCTAACCCAACGCCGCTGATGCACTTCGCAAACAGCGACCACCGAACCGATGATTTATATTTTACTGCTTTTCCTGCACATTAAAAATTATGCGGGTGTTTCTTCAGGATGAACACCTGCCATTAATAAGCCAAGTTTTGCCGGAGTGGCTTCAGCGCGTGGAACAATATCCATGACCTGGCCTTCGTAGATGACAGCAATGCGGTCGGAAAGTGCAAGGATCTCATCAAGGTCTTCGGATATAAGCATGATCGCCACGCCTTGTTTTCGTTGTTCAAGCAATTGCTCACGGACGTACTCAGTCGCGCCAATATCCAGTCCGCGGGTGGGTTGGGCAGCAATGATGACACGCGGGGTGCGAAAAATTTCACGTGCCAGGACGATCTTTTGAATATTACCGCCGGAAAGATTTTTGGCATGGGTTTCACGCGAAGGAGTCTTAACATGAAATTTTTTGATCAATTGGTCGGCATGTTGGGAAATTTCGCGCAGGTTGAGAAATCCATAACGTGAGTAAGGCATTTTTTCATGCTCACGCAGGATCATATTTTCAGCAACTGTGAAATCCTTGATCATCCCATCGCGCATACGTTCTTCAGGGATGTAGGAAAGCATCCGGTCTGTGACATCAGATGGGGAAAACCCGGTGATGTCATTTCCTTCCAAAAAGACCTGTCCGCCTGTTGTTTTCCGCAAACCTGTAATGGTTTCCGCCAACTCGCGTTGACCATTACCAGAGACTCCCGCAATACCCAAAATTTCACCCGAGCAAACATCAATGCTGATGCCGCGCAAGCCTGGTGTCCCACGGTCACTGCCACAGGATACATCTTTGAGCTGCAAGCGGGGACCACCACACTCCACTTGTCCGCGATCCGGGGTAAATCCGACTTCACGTCCAACCATCCAGTTGGCAAGGTCTTGTTTGGTGGTTTCAGACGTGAGGCGCGTACCGATCATACGTCCATCACGCAGAACAGAAATGCGATGGCTGATTTCAACCACTTCATGCAGTTTGTGAGAAATAAAAACAAGCCCGTGCCCATCCCTGACCATCTGATTCATAATGACGAATAATTCATCCACTTCCTGCGGGGTGAGAACAGCGGTTGGCTCGTCAAGGATAAGCAAGGCTGCCCCGCGATACAGGGCTTTAATAATTTCCACCCGTTGCTGCTGCCCCACAGATAACTGCCAGATATAGGCCGATGGGTCAATTCTCAGACCATAGATATCTGCCAGTTCGACGATCCGTTTCGAAACGCGGTCAAGGTCTGTCAGCGCACCACGGGAGGATGGCAGTCCCAGTGCAACATTTTCAGCCACGGTCATGGTCTGCACCAGCATAAAATGCTGGTGGATCATGCCAATGCCGAGATTGATCGAATCTGTGGGTGAAGAAATTCTGACTGGCTTGCCGTTGATCAATACCTCGCCTTCGTCAGGATGATATAAACCATACAGGATTTTCATCAACGTGCTTTTACCCGCGCCATTTTCGCCCAAAAGGGCATGGACTTCACCAGATTTCACATCGAAGTCAACATGATCACTGGCAAGCACACCAGGGAATCTCTTGGTAATGCCGCGCATTTCCAGGCTATTGATACGAGCCCGTCCAGAGGGGAGTTTATCGGTTTCGCTCATGGGTGCCATCCTAAAAATTGGATTAGACCTGACAGGTTTAGGAAAACCTGTCAGGTCTTTTTCTATAAGAGACTACGGCAGAGCAATTGTAATCGTGCCGTCAACGATACCTTTGATGGTCTCGTCAGCCAAAGCTTTGGCTTCATCAGACAGCGCGTAATCTGCGTTAAATTCGATCACCTGTCCGCCATTGGCAAGATTGGCAGCAAAGGACTGTCCACCGAGGGTGCCTTCCTGAATGAGACCGATCATCTCATTGAGCATGACTTCCCAGTGATACACCTGGCTGGCTACCACAATCGATGGGGCAAGCGACGCCTGATTGGATTGAGTACCGAACCACAAGGCATTGGCTTCCTCGGCCTTTCCGATCGCGCCGACAACCATCTGAGCAGAGCCGGTCAAAACATCGGCGCCAGCGGCAATGTGGGTGGTGGCAGCTTCGGAGGCAAGAGCAACATCCGAGAAGGAACCAATATAATTAACGTTCACCTGGATCGCGGGATCAGTCGCAACAACACCAGCTTTGAAACCATCAACATACAACTTGGCATCACCGGTTTCAATCGGTCCAACAATACCGATCACTTTGCTGGTGCTGAGGGAAGCTGCCAATACGCCGTTAACATAGCCGCCTTCCTGGGACAATGCTTCATAGGCGAATACATTGGGGAGACCAAATGTATCAACTGTTGTACCCCAGGCAAAACTGGTTTCGGGGAAGTCGGGGGCAATTTCCTGTAAAGAGGAACCGTACTGTGAACCATGGGCGATAATCAGATCGAAACCCTGGGTGGCATAATCACGGATGGCGGCAGCGGCATCGTCCACAACGAACATGCCTTCAGAATAAACGAACTCGAACTTATCTGCACCCATCTCTTCCTGAACGCGGACGAGGGCATCGTACATGGATTGACCAAACGCCAGGTCAGTGGTGGCACTGGGCATTACAACGGCCACGCGGAACGGTTCAGCCATGACTGGTGCTTCAGTAGCAGCGGGTGCTTCAGTGGCAACAGCGGGAGCCTCAGTGGCAGCAGGCGCTTCAGCAGCGGGGGCTTCAGTGGCAACGGCGGGAGCGCCGCAGGCACTTAAGACAAGCGCCATGGTGAGTAAAAACCAAACAATTTTTTTCATCTTCTTCTCCTTGGATAGTGTTTATTACTTTTCTTTCGACGGGACAAATATCCTGTTTCGAAATTCAAATTAACATGTCAGGCTGAGGGTCCACCTCCTTGTCATGGATTAATCGCCCCGCTCAAAGGGCTTCGTCAACGCTGACGGGGCGCGAACTTTCGATACTGTGGCTACCAACACCAAAATCGTCACTACATACGGCATCATCACCGCAATATCAGAAGGAATGGGAATGCTCAATACCTGCACCCACAATTGCAGGGAATTTATCAAACTAAACAATAAAGCGCCGCCTAAAACGCCAATGGGGCGCCATGCGCCAAAGTAAACCAACGCCACCGCAATAAAGCCAAGTCCGCTGGTCATATTCTGCTGGAAAACATTCAGTAAAGCGATGGACAGGGATGCACCGGCAATCCCGGAAAGCGTTCCGCCAAGGATGATGGTGAAATATCGAATACGGGACACGCTTACACCGAGTGAATCCGCCGCATCGGGGTTTTCACCCACCGAACGGATCTTCAACCCCAGGGTGGTCTTATTCAATACGAACCAGGCAATAGGCACAAGCAAATATGCGATATAGACCAGAATATTCTGGCTAAAGAAAATTTTACCGATTCCAGGAATATCGCTCAAACCCGGGATATAAATTTCTGGAAAACCTTTAACTGTTTCCACTGTACCCATTAACTTTTGGAACAGCAAATCGCTCATGCCCAGGCCGAAGAGATAGAAACCGATACCGCTGATACCCTGTTCGGCATGTAAATTGACGGTCACATATGCCATGGCAAGCCCCATCAACGCACCAACGATCATGGCAGTAAACAGACCAAGCCACAAATTCCCGGTTGTAAGCGCGACATAAAACGCGGCAAAAGCACCTAACAGCATTTGTCCTTCAACGCCCAGATTAAGCACGCCGCTTTTTTGTCCAAAGGTTTCACCAATTGCGGCAAATAAATATGGAGTGGATAGGCGAATTCCAGATGCCAAAATGCCGATCAGCACGGTGACAGTAAAGAGATCAGATATCATGAACCCACCTCCGCTTGCTGGATTTTTTTATTTCCTGCTTCAACTGCAGGGGGTGGAGTTTCATCATCCCGTTTGGCAACCGCCTCCCGCCTTCGTTGTCGTCTCTTGCGAATAATTTCACTACTGACAACAAATACAACCACCAATCCATTTAAGGCAGTGATCAATGCAGAAGGAACCTGAACCACCCTTTGCATTTTGTTAGCGCCCACCAAAAGCGCACCAAATAAGATCGATGCAGGGATGGTCAGGATCGGATGCAAACCGCCAAATAAGGCAGCAACAATCCCATTGAACCCGGCGCTTCCTGTAAAGCCGGATGATGATCCATCAGTGATCATGCGGTAATTCACACCAAAAACCTGAGTCGCCCCGGCCAGTCCGGCAAAAGCGCCGCTCAGCAACAAGGCAAGAACCATATAACGCTGAACCTTAATGCCCGCATAACGTGAAGCATGCGGGTTCTGTCCCACCGCGCGGATGCGATATCCAAGTGTAGTACGCCATAAAAGGATGTAAACAAGGACGGCAAAGATCACCGCGATCAATGCGCCAAGATGCAAACGGGTCGGCGCCAATCGCGGCAGGCGGAAAATTTCCTCCAGGCGTGCAGTTTGAGGAATTTGTGAAGCCATCTCTGCCTGTGCAGGATCGATCATCGGCCCGCGAAGAAGGAAGTTCATCAGCTGGACTGCTATGGCATTCATCATTACTGTGCTGAGGATTTCGTTCACACTGAAATAGGCTTTGAGCACCCCCGGAATTCCTCCCCAAATAGCCCCGCCCAAAAAACCCGCCATCATGGAAAGAGTGATCGTCAACCAGCCAGGAAGGCCGGTGAAATTCAAGCCAACCCACGTCGCGAGGACTGCGCCAATGATCATTTGTCCTTCACCGCCAATGTTAATCACATCGCCGCGAAATGAGATGCAAATGCCGATCCCCACCAACAACAAAGGGGTTGCCTTGACCAGTGTTTCTGCAAAGGCATTGGAACTTCCAAAGGCACCATCCCAAAGTGCGGCATACGCCTCAACAGGGTTGACTTTGAGAAAGAGGAGCATCACTGCTCCTACGGCAAGCGCGGCAAGCGTGGCGATAACCGGCAATAAGGCGTCAAAAAGGGAACCAAGTTTTTGTTGCATCAGGACATCATCCTCTCAGGGTCGAATTTCGGGACACAAGAAAAAACAAGCGCGTCAACTCCACGCCTGCGCCAAACTCAAATGCAGGAACGAATCGTCAAAAACATTCACACCCAATGCAAGGGGCATGTTGTTTTTTCCGTAAAATATTGTTTGCAATTGCAAAATTGCCCTGCCAGCTTTGCCACTCAAAAACTCCTGAGCATCAGCAGCCATCAAAGTAGAGCGTATGTCGGTCAAAACAAATGAGATCTTTTGATGAAAATATTGTTCAAAAATTTCACGGATATGAAGTTTGCCGTCGATGTTCTCGATCGGCGCACGAAGCAGGGAATACGGGATCACATTGTCTGCCAAAATGACAGGCTGTTGATCAGCATAAAATAACCGCTGCAGACAGATCAATTCCTCCCCTTCCTCCAACGCCAGAACGAGCGCCTCTTTTTCAGTGGCGGGTCTGCGATCGATGGAAAGAAAACGGATGGAAGGATTGTAGCCATTCCCTGATATCAACTCCGCCAGATCCCACAAATTCCCAAAGTGAGCACTGGTTTCATTTACATGTTCATTGACGTAGGTACCATTCCCTTGTTTACGAAGAATAAATCCATTGGCTGCCAGTTTGGCAAGTGCAGTACGCACTGTGGCTCGGCTTACCCCCAACTCATCAGACAATTCACTTTCAGACGGTATACGACTACCCGGCAAATATATGCCATCCCGGATTCTCTCAAGGAGGATTTCATCTACCTGATTAGCAATAGACTTCGATTGAAGTATTCGCATGGGTTGTGAAAAATTAAAGGATAGTCGTCTGACGTTTGTTCATTTGTACCATAATTCACATGGATTTTCAAGAGGCAATTTTCACCACAAAGTTGTCTGACATAATATTCCATTCCCAAAGTTATAGGTAGGAATATCAAAAATCCCATTGGGGTGGTATACAACCTATCCCAATGGGATTAACACAATGATTTTTTATTTCCCGCGTTCGCCTCGGATGTACGGATTGCCAAGTGCAGCGGGTGCGCCCAGTCGTTTCCGCATGGCCTCTCTCGATCCGATCACCAACACAATGACCGTGAATGCATACGGCAACATCTGCAGGAAGAAACCCCAATAAGGATTGTAATAAAACGGATTATTCAGCCCAAATATAATTGTTGGTCCTTGAACATCCAAAATAAGGCGGCGGAGTGCGCCAAAAGCGTACGAGCCAAACATCGCGCGAACAGGGTCCCATTGAGCAAAAATAACCAGCCCAACCGCGATCCACCCCTGACCTGCGGTGGTCAACTCACTAAACCAGCCTGGCGCAACCGCAAGGCTGATGGTCGCACCTGCCAGGCCCGCTAACATCCCGCCGACAAAGACATAGAAATATCGCAGGCCAAACACACTGATGCCAAGTGAATCCACAGCAGAAGGATATTCACCGACTGAACGCAAGTTGAGCCCAGGGCGTGTATGGTTAATAAAGTACCAGGTGAGCGGCGTAAACAAGTAGCCGATGTAAACCAGTACACTTTGTTTTGTAAACAATATTGGACCAAGAATCGGGATTTGCGACAGGACAGGAATTGAAAAATTTGGCAGGAGGGAAACGGTGCCAGCTTTGCTCAAGCCTTCGCCCAACACCAGGCTGATGCCTGTGCCAAGGAAGGTAAGCGCAAGCCCGCTCACCACCTGGTCTGCCTGCAATGTAATGGTTATGAAAGCATGGATCTGGCTGATCAGCCCAGCTGCAAACATTGCCGCAAGCACACCGAGCCACGGATTTCCTGTGGCAATGGTCGTGCTAAACGCCGTCATCGCGCCGATCAGCATCATGCCTTCCACCCCAAGATTCAATACGCCAGAGCGCTCGGCCAAGATCTCACCAATTGTGGCAAATAACAGCACTGTACCAGTGGCAACGCCTGCCTGAAGTATGATGATTGGATCCATGTTTATTCCTCCGCGTCTGCGCGTACGATGCGGACACGATACCGCAGTAAAAAGTCACTGGCAATGAGCGAGACCAGGATAATACCCTGGATCATCTTAGGCACACCCGACGGCTGGATTTCACGCCCTGCCAAAATCAACGCGCCAAACAAAACCGAAACCACAACAATCACCAGCGGATTAAGTTTTGCCAGCCAGGCTACAATGATGCCGGTAAAACCATAGCCGGCGGCGATTGGCGCAGTCTGCAAGCGGTGCACCACACCGGATACTTCACTCATGCCGCCCAACCCAGCCAGAGCACCGGATAACATCATGACATAAATGATGTTGCTGGTAATATTGATGCCGGCATATTTGGCGGCTTGAGCATTATCGCCAATCAGTCGGATCTCATACCCCCAACGGCTGCGATATACGATCAACCACAAAATGATGGCCGCAACGATCCCGATCAGCAAACCTGCATGGGTTGTTAGCCCCCGAAAAATAGGGATCTCCTTTGCATACTCGGCCAGGCGCGGTAACCAGGCGACATTTGGAAATTTGGGGGACATTTGGAAACCGCCCTCAGACCAAACACCGAAAATCCAAAAATTGACCCATGCCACCGCGATGTAGTTCAACATCAATGTGCTGATTATTTCATTTACATTAAGCTTGGCTTTTAAATAACCCGGTATAAATCCCCAAATTGCGCCCATCCCCATGCCAGCCAACGCCATCACGGTCAGGTACAACCAACGGGGAGTCTCTTCGGACAACACAGGTGCAAGCACAATTGCGCTTGCACCAAATGCACCCATGATGAACTGTCCTTCAGCGCCGATGTTCCACAGTTTCATACGAAACGCCACCGAACATGCCAGGGCAACCAACAGGATAGGTGTGGCTTTCACGATCGTATCAGACAACACACCAATGTCACCGAACGAAGCCTTTGCAATATGTTGATAAGAACGTATCGGGTCGCCGCCTGCAAATGAAATCAAAATCCCGCCCAAAAACAGCGCAAAAACGATCGCTCCAAGTGAAACCAGCAATGGGTACCATGCCGGAGGAACGTCCAAACGCGGTTCAACACGAATTTTATAGCCCGATCGTTTTTTTTGTAGGGAAGTTGACTCAGCCATTTGCGCCGACTCCTTCTTTTTGGATTTGATCCAATGGGGTGCCTGTCATCATCAAGCCAATGGTTTCAATAAGACTTTCATCTGGCTCCACTCCCCCAACCTTGACCTCACCCATGGATTTACCTTCGTAAATCACGTACACACGGTCACTCAACGACAGCAACTCTTCCAGTTCTTCAGAGATGAGAAGAACCCCTGCTCCCGATTCGCGCTGCGCCATCAACAAACGATGAACACCTTCGATCGCGCCAACATCCAACCCACGCGTGGGCTGTACTGCGACCATAAAATTGGGTAAGCCTGAAATTTCACGCGCAAGAATCACACGCTGCAAATTTCCACCCGAAAGCAGGCGGACTGGTGTGGATACATTTGGCACAATAATGTCATACGCTTGTTTAAGTTCCCTGGCAAGTTTTTCCGCTGCGCTCATATCCAGCATACCCGCATGAGAGATCGGCGGCTGGCGGTATTTTTTCATGATCACATTGTCGGTCACACTCAGGTTTGGAGCGCTCCCAACGTGGTTTCGATCTTCAGGAACATATGCCATACCGTGCTGTATCCCAAACAGGGTATTATGGTTGGTCAGTGATTCACTATTTAGAATTACCTGACCCTGTTTGCATTTACGCATGCTGGCAATGACCTGTGATAGTTCTGATTGTCCGTTCCCCGCCACGCCGGCCACACCAACAATTTCGCCTGCGCGCACATTGAGGGAAAATCCACGCAGGGCGGGCAGACCCTTGTCATTATCCGCATGGATATCTTTAACTTCCAATACAATTTTGCCAGGATTCCCGGGCTTTTTCTCCAGTGCAAAAACAACATCACGTCCCACCATCAAGCGTGCAAGTTCCTGGCGTGTTGCTCCCCTGGAGGGCACGCTCGTGGCGGTTGCAACACCACGCCGTAAAACGCTCACGCGGTCTGCAATGGCAGTCACTTCCTGTAATTTATGGCTGATAAAGATGACTGATTTCCCCTGCGCAACCATTGAGCGTAAAATATCAAACAAACCTTCAATTTCCGTCGGCGCAAGGACCGCTGTCGGCTCGTCCATGATCAGCACGTTCGCACCGCGGTACAACATCTTGAGAAGCTCAACACGCTGCTGTTCCCCAACGGAAAGCTGCCAGATCTTTGCCCGTGGATCCACCTTTAAACCAAAACGCTCACCGACTGCTGCCACTTTGGCGTCGTATTCCGGCAAGCGCATGAAAAATCGAGGGTCGTCCAGCCCAAGAAGGACGTTCTCGGTTACGGTCTGTGAAGGGACAAGCATAAAATGCTGATGGATCATGCCAATCCCTGATTTGATGGCATCCCGTGGCGAGTGAAACTCTACGGGCTTGCCCTTAACTTTAATAATTCCTGCTTCCTGCCGATATAAACCGGCAAGCACATTCATTAGGGTGCTTTTGCCAGCACCATTTTCCCCAAGTAAGGCATGGATCTCACCTGCGCGCAATTCAAAATCCACATGGTCATTTGCAAGCACGCCGGGAAATCGTTTAACAATGCCGCGCATTTCAACGGCAAATGGTGCATCGGGTGTGGGAGGTATTGTTTGGGTCACTGGAGCCTCTCCTGCATTAATGCAATTTCAGTTCAATAAAAGCTGAAAACATAAAGAGGGACCAGAACCCTTTGCAGAATTCTGGTCCTTCATACCAAATACGCTTATTGCGGAAGTTCAGCGGTAATGCCTTCAGCCCACCACTTCATACACACGTCAACCGTGCAGGGCAGACCATATTCAGGGAAGGCGTCAAGATCAACCTGTTCCAGGCTTTGACCTTCGGGCAGAACTACATTGCCTTTGTTGTCATTGATCGGACCCGTGAATACATCAAAGCGGGTGAATTCGCCGGCAATCATCTGGGCGAGGATTTCTTCAACCATGGCGATCACTTCAGGATCAAGATCCTTCACGCCGGGCTGCATTTCCTGTCCTTCCATGAAACCATAGAGACCCAAGGCACCGGTTTCGGCATCGAAATAATCCCAACCTGGCTCATAAGTGCCAGCAATGACTTTTTCGGCGATCCCGGAATAAACAGGACCCCAGACCCAGTAAGGAGCGGTTAAACAGGCATCCACTTTGCAGGAACCATACCAGTCATAAGTGACGCCCCACTTACCCTTTTCCTGGGCAACATCAGCGACAGCGGGGGTATCAGCACCGGTGAAAACAACCTGAGCACCGGCATCAAACAGGGAAGCAGCAGCTTCCTTTTCAATGATCGGGTCATGCCAGGTATTGAGCCAGCGGACATCCAGGGTACATTCGGGACAGGTCTTCTTCATACCAAGCGCAATCGCATTACCGAGGCGAATTTCTTCGGGGATCGGGAAGGTTGCCATGTAACCAAGTTTTGGATTGCCATCCTGCTTGGCGCGTGCGCCAGCAAGCATACCAGCCAAATACTTCATGTTTTCCATGGCGCCCATCAGGTTGCCGAAGTTGGTACCATTGGAGGCGATACCGGTGAGGTGAATATACATGACATCGGGAAATTCCTCAGCCACGGCAGCCATCGGGTCGCCAAAGCCAAAGGATGTACCAAAGATCAGATCAAAGCCCTTGCGGGACAAGCTGCGGAATACCTGTTCGGAATCTGCACCTTCGGGGACATTTTCAATATAGGCAGTATGCACATTTTCGACATTCTCTTCAATGTACACAAGACCTTCGTAATGAGCCTGTGACCAGCCGCCATCATCGTGCGGTCCGATCAAAACCATGGCTATGTTGAATTTACCTTCTACTGTTTCAGGAATTTGGAAACCACCAGCATCTTCGACAACAGGGGCTTCGGTGGCAGCGGGGGCTTCAGTGGCAGCAGGCGCTTCTGCGGCGGGAGCCTCAGCAGCAGGGGCTTCTGCGGGTGCACCGCCGCAAGCCGAGAGGACGAGCATGAGTGCCATGGCAAACATGGCAAGACGAGCAAAATTCTTACGCATTCTTTTCTTCTCCTTATGAAATTTGAGTTTTTCGACAACAAAACTTGCAAGGACAATATTTGGCTAATGCCTCCTTTCAAGTTGTCTAAACAATTTTACCAAATCAATTCGAACCGCTAAGGTAGACACCCAAACATACTTCGTACATTAACCAGAGTTGATTTCTGCTCCGGGGTACTTTTTGTTTCGCGTTCAATGCGATCCCATAATTTGCAAAGGAGCGGGGCGACATAATTTTTGGAAACCTTATAAGAAGCCTGAGACAATTCTACCGCTTTTTCCCAATCTGTTGTGTGAGCGTATCCCTCGATGAAAACAAATCGTTCAACCGGGTCATTGGGATAATCATCCAGGGCAAAAGCCGCATCACCCAGCTGGGTCACTGTTTCCCAATCTCCCAGTTGACGCGCAAGGTCGGCTTTCTCAAAATAATAGCACCAGCCATGAGCGGGTTCGGGCATGTACACCTCGGGCATACGCGCAATGGAATGTCTCAATATTGGCGCAGAGGAGGATAGGAGCGCAGCATTCCTTAAAAGGGAATCCTCAGGGATGAGGCGATTTTGGCTGTCAATTTCAGGATCGAGCAAACGCAAGCAACGTGGCGGCGAAAAATAAAAAACAACCGCCTGTGAAGTATTGCCAGCAAAATTTCCCGCCAGAAAATCATATTTTACAGGTGTGTCCAGGCTCAGGGACAGGTCAGTTCGGTTGGTGGGGTAGAACAAAACATAATCAACAATGTCCGTGTGATTATCAGGCGCATACACCCAATTCAACACCGCGCTTAATGAATTGTCTGCGTAATATTCCAGTTCTTCGTTGATCAAAACCACCGTGTTCTTTTCAAGTCCCGGCGCACGCCAGGTCATCTGCCAGAATAAATTTTTGTGATTCGTCCAATCGCGGCGAAACTCGTTTGCCCACAAGAACTGACGTCCCGCAGCGAGGGCAATAAAGCCAACCGCAAGTGGATATTTAATTTTTGATGGGACCAATTCAAGCAAGCCGGCGAATATAAAACTCACGCCGAGCAAAAAAGACAAAGTGGCACGATTGGCAGGAAATCCCAGGGAGACAGGGACATTTACCAGCCAGAAAGGAGGTCCGCCGAGCAATAACATGATCACACCAAGGGTAATGATCCATCGGGCTGAGCCTGGAAAAGCATCTCCGGTTGAGGGCTGGTTGCGCCACCCCAGCAGGATTAACGCCGACACAGCGATCACCACCATTAAGTAGATCAAAGTAATGCGCGGACCATCCGCCAATGGATCGGGAAATTGAAAAACCAGCGCCCACGCTGCACCACTCACCACCCATAGGCTGGAAAATATATTTTTGAAAAGAAGGGCAATGGTTTCAATTGGGGTTTTGAGAAGTTCGTTTTTGATGCTGAAACCATAAATTTGATTATTAAAAATGAAGAAACGAGAAAAAACCGCCAGGGCAAAAACAGCCAGGTATGGCGTCCACAAGCTGAAGGTACGCGTAAGGCGTCTCCTGGCGGGCAGGGATTCCGCTTCAAGCGAAGTCCAAATTAAAAAAGGTCGAATCAGTTCGAGGACGAAGAAATATTCCATCATCCACAGATTAAGTGCGGAAAATATCAGCGCTGGAATTGTTTTGCCGCGCAGCATGAGAAGGAAGGAGAAAAGAAAGAAAAAGAGAACAATAAAAAAATGACTATACAGATAACTTGCCCACTGTTGGTTAAACCCCGGGTACAGCAGGAACAACAAACTCAATACAAGCGCGAACTTTTGCCGCTGAGGGAATAATTTTTCGGCAATTGCCCACAAGGTGACTGCGCCGAGCCAGCGCCAAAACAAGGCAAAGACCTGCCAGTAAATTGGTTCATGCGGAAGAATACGAGTGGTAATTTGATAAAGCAGAGCCCAAACCGGGCGATTGGTGGAAAAGTACCGCGTCATCGCATCCGCGCCCAATTGGTAGCGAATCCACGACATTGGCAGATCATCCCAATAAAAACCAAGTTGCGGGATGAGCAAGCCATAAGCGAGGACTGTCGCGATGAGCAGGGTAAGTGCCGGGTGAAGGCGTTTCATATTTTATGCGTAATCCGTGTTTACAGTATTTATAAAGCTGGGTAGTCACTTAAGAAAAGCAACTACCCAGCTTTAAACTACGCATTTATGGAACGATCCTTGTACCTGTTTCGCCTTTGAGAGCGCGCCCGATATTTTCAGGATTGGTAATGAGCGCTTCCTTGCCGCCTTTCTCAAGATACACAATTGCTGCCTGGATCTTTGGCGCCATGGAACCTTTTGCAAAGTGAATGCCTTCAGCCAGATAGGCTTTGGCTTCCGTGACCGTCATTTTGTCGAGCCATTTTTGCTCGGGTTTGCCAAAATAAATCGCCACTTTTTCAACCGCAGTGGAGATGACAAACAATTCAGCCTTGATCTCCTGGGCCAGCAGGGATGAAGCAAAATCCTTATCGATCACAGCGGCGATACCTTCATAGTTGCCGTCACCCGGGTCGATCACAGGAATGCCGCCGCCGCCCACCGTGATGGTGATGATGCCTTTCTCGAGCAGAGTCTGAACGGTTTCCAGTTCAACGATCTCCTTTGGCAATGGAGAAGCGACCACACGGCGGAAGCCGCGCCCGGCATCTTCAACCACTGTCCAGCCTTGCTCACGCTGACGGCGTTCTGATTCGGCCTGATCCATGAAACTGCCGATTGGCTTGGTGGGTTTGGAAAAAGCGGGATCATCCCTATCCACCAGCACCTGGGTGATTACAGTGACCACTTTCTTCTTGATGCCGCGTTGATACAGAATATTTTGCAGGTTCTGTTGAAGAGCGTAGCCGATCGCGCCCTGGGTATCCGCGCCGCATACATCCAGCGGAACTTCGTGCATGCCAGCGGTCTTGGCGGCAATTTCAGAACGGCGCAAAATATAGCCGACCTGGGGGCCATTTCCGTGACCAATTGCCACGTCCCAGCCCTGCTCGATCATGTCTGCGATGTGCATGCATGTCTCTTTGGCGGCCTGGTACTGACTTTCAACGGTCACATTTTTATCATCTTTGATCAGTGAGTTGCCGCCGATGGCAATTACAGCGAGTTTGTTTGTCATAAGTTCGCCTTAGCCCATCGTCAAAGCCATCACGGCTTTTTGCGCGTGCAGACGGTTCTCAGCTTCGTCAAATACCACGGACTGGGGACCATCCAGCACACTACTGGTGACTTCAACATCACGGTCGGCTGGCAGTGGGTGCATGTAGATCGCGCCCGGTTTTGCAACTTTTAATTTGGCATCGTCCATCAGCCAATTCTTATACATATCCTGGAGTTTCTTGCCTTCGACCTTGTCAGTTGTGGTCAAAAGGGGACCCCATGATTTTGCGTAGATAACATCAGCATCCTTGCAAGCCTCGGTCATGCCGTCTTTGGTGTCGATGATCTCAAAGTTCGTACCTGCGATCTTGGCTTGTTCCTTTGCCTGGGCTACGATCTCAGGCATCAAGGGGAATTCGGGCGGATAAGCCAGGGTAACATCCATTCCAAAACGCGGCATCTGGAGAATAAGTGACTGCGGCACGGAAATCGGCTTGAGGTAGGAGGCAGCATATGCCCAGGAAACAACGATCTTCTTCTTGCGTAGATCCTTGCCCTTCTTTTCCATGATGGTCATCAGGTCGGCAAGACATTGGAAGGGATGATACACATCACATTGCATGTTCAGAACGGGCGCCCGGCTGGATTTTGCAACCGCATTCAGGTATTTGTTACCGTCGCCATAGTCACAATGACGAATGGCAATGCCGTCAAAATACCGGCCAAAGATTTCGCCAATTTCAACCGGGGTATCACCATGCGAAATCTGGGTGGTATTGCTGTCGATAAAGGCACCATGCCCGCCCAATTGAGCCATGCCTGCTTCGAATGAGCCACGGGTGCGGGTGGATGAGAAGAAGAACAGCATTGCCAGCACCTTGTCGCGCAAATAGGGATGCGGTTCACCAAGGGCGCGTTTGCGCTTCAAATCCCAGGCAACTTCCAAAACGGTTTCGACTTCTTCTTTTGTGAAGTCGAGGTCTCCAATGAAATCACGACCACGAAAATTTGTTTGCATAATATTAGTCTCCTTAGTTTAGGTGTACGAGTACACAGATGGACGGGTCACTAAACATGCGTCCATCTGTGTACAGTTTTACATGTTTCGTTGCTTACTTGATCAGGCTCGCCACTACAGCATAAAACTCCGTCGATTTGACCATATCTTCGAGTGAAACGGAATCGCGTACGGTGTGAGCTGTTTCTTCATCACCAGGACCGAAGCCGATGGAGGGGATGCCAGCCTTGCCAGCCCAGTAGATGCCGTTGGTCGAAAAATTCCACTTGCCGCTTGGAACATCCTTTAAACCGATCTGTACGCGGGCTTCCTGTCCGGCCTTCACCAGCGGATGTTCCGCCTCAAGGGCCCAGGCGGGGAAGTATTTATCAACAGGGAAGACAAAACCAGTGTAGGAGGGTTCGTCATAGAAGAGTTCCTCAACCTTGACGGTACTCTTAAATTCAGCGGGGATCAGATCCTCGACCTCTTTCTTGACTTGCTCCTTGGTCTCGCCAAAGGTCATGCGGCGGTCAATGTAGATGATGGCTTCGTCCGGCACCGCATTAATGGACGGGGTCTGGACATGCATATCAGAAACGGTGATCTTGCCGTGTCCCAAAAATTCATGATCGCCTAGTTTGGGCTCGAGGTCACGGATACCTGCAATCACAGGCAGCAGTTTGTAAATGGCGTTATCACCGACATGATTGGAAGCAGCATGTGCCGATTTACCCTTGGAAGTAACCTTCATTTCAAGGCGACCCTTGTGACCACGATACACATTCATTTTGGTCGGCTCGCCGATGACAACAAAATCAGGCTTGATCTTCGGGTCAACTTCCACGAAGGTATTGGGTGCAATGCCGTCACACCACTCTTCCATATTGCCAAAGTAGTAGGCTGTCCAGCCATCGAGCAAACCGAGGTCGCGCGCAAAGGCAAGACCGTACACCATGCCCGGTGTACTGTTCTTTTCATCGCACGCGCCGCGAGCAAAGAGAACGCCGTCTTCGACTTTACCTATAAACGGATCCCATTCCCATTCGCCCGGGTCTCCAACGCCAACAGTATCGATGTGTGAATCAAAAACGATCACTTTTTTTCCGTTACCAATGCGTCCGATGGTGTTGCCCATTTTGTCGAAACGCACTTCGTCATAGCCAAGTTTCCTCATTTCCGCCTGAATGCGTTCGCCCACAGGTCCGATCTTTGACTCCATGGAAGGAATGGCTACAATATCACGCATGAATTTGATGATATCCTCACGGGATGCCTCCACCAGCTTCTGAAGTTCCTTTATTTTGTCTGTCATTTTTTTCTCCTTAATTTACAAATTGAAAGGTAAATACCAAATATTTTACATAACTCAACCACCAACTCGTCTTACGACATGAAAGTGGAAATAGCCCGGAATAAAATAGCTCATGGAATAATCCACAATCCTCCCGCCCCCATCAAATAATTGTGAATGGAAATGCAGCAATACATCGCCGCGTTGAATTTGAAGTGCTTTCGCAACTTCGGCAGTTGCACCGATTGCGCTAATATTGGCTCGGGAGGTTTTCAAAGAATCGCCACGACCCAATAAATGATCAAGAACAGACCCGTGAAAATCGGCGGGCAGATCATCCAGGTGCAGCACCTCTTCAGGCAGAATATCCACAAGATAAGCAACCGGACGCTCATCTGCGCAGATCACACGGCGGACCCGCAGCAAAGGCGCCCCCACAGCAAGGGTCAAATTTTCAGCGGTAGTCTCATCCGCCATAATTTGCTCCACACTTAAATTACTTACAGAAATCCCAAGACCCAAACGCTTCGCCATTGTCTCAAGACTTTCCAATACTTCGAGGCCGCTATCCAGCGCCTGCACCTTACCCACCACAAATGTACCAGATCCCTGCCTGCGGCGAACAAGTCCCTGGGTTTCAAAGGTACGCATGGCATCACGCAAAGTGGCGCGCGAAACACCCAGTTGTTTTGCAAGGTCGGGCTCTGAGGGCAGGCGCTGGCCCGCAGGCGTGCGGGCAATTAACCCAGCCAGGTCAGCCTGCAATCGTTGAAAAGGAAAATTCGACATGAAACCTCAATCATCCAACACAGAGATAAAATCAAAATTGGTTACATCCACCAGACCCATATCGGAGATACGGAGTTCAGGGATCACCACCAGTCCGAGCAAACTCAATTGCATGTTCGGGTTATTCAGTTCACAACCACAAGCCTTGAATCCTTCCAGCACTGAGATGGCTTTCTGCGCCACAATATCAGCGTGCTCATTTGACATCAAGCCAGCTATCGGTAGATCCACCAGCCCGACCACTTCGCCATCGATCACCACCACCTGACCACCGCCGCATTTGGCCAATTCATTCGCGGCGATCGCCATGTCCTCATCGTCCGTCCCCACCACGATCATGTTATGGCTGTCATGTACCACGGTCGAGGCAATGGCACACTTCCTTGTAAATTCAAATCCACTCACCAAACCCACCATGACCTTGCCCGTCGCACGATGACGTTCCACCACCGCGATCTTCGCGAGGTCGCGTTTCAGATCTGATCTAACTTCCCCATTCTCGGCTATTACTTTCATATGGAGATGACGTGTGGGAGCTTGATTCTCGATCACGCCGATGACATGCGCATCAACCTCAGACCTGTCTGCTGATCTCGTCCGAAGGGCAAAATCCGCCGCCTTGAGATTTCTCTTCAAGTGCACGGAACTTATGACCCATTTGGGATATTTCACTGACGGCAATTCAACCTGCAATTTACCGGCTTCCGCGATCACCTGTCCTTTGGCGATCACAACATCTGCTTTAAAATTCATCAGATCATTCACGAGCAGCACATCTCCCCACCGCCCGGGCGCGATCATGCCCATTTCCTTTGTCAGACCAAAATGCTCCGCTGTATTGATCGTCATCATTTGAAGGGCTGTCATTGGATTAAGTCCCTCACCTATTGCATGGCGCAGGACCCGATCCATATGACCTTCCTGCGCAAGGGTCGCGGCATGTGAGTCGTCTGTACAAAGAATGAACCTGTGTGAATCCAGTTTCTTTTCAGTGATTGCCTTGACCTGTGAAGCTACATCATGCCAGGCTGAACCGTAACGCAGCATGGCCTTCATTCCCTGCCGAACACGCTCGATGGCGTCTTCAACCCGTGTACCTTCGTGATCATCCTCTGCCCCACCGGCCACATATCCATGGAATGGCAGCCCCAGGTCAAGGGATGGATAATGCCCACCAATGGTCTTTCCAGCAGCATGGGTCGCGGTCATTTCATCAAGCATTTTCTTATCGCTCATAAAAACGCCGGGGAAATTCATCATCTCGCCAAGCCCGATGATCCCTTTCCAGGTCATGGCTTCCGCAACTTCCCTGGGACCAATCGAAGCGCCAGGGGTTTCAAATCCCGGGGAGGATGGCACACACGAAGGCATCTGCACCCAGACATGAATGGGTTGTTTGGCGGCTTCATCCACCATCAATTTGACGCCTTTCAAGCCAAAGACATTTGCGATCTCATGCGGGTCAATGAACATGCCCGTGGTACCACGCACAGCCGCCGCGCGGACAAATTCCGTGACTGTCACCATGCCCGATTCAACGTGCATGTGGCCGTCGAGCAGCCCTGGCACAAGATAACGCCCTTTGGCTTCAATGACCTTTGTTTTTTCTCCAATCGTGTGGCTGGCATCTGATCCAACATACGCAATGTGGCCATTGACTATGGCAATATCGGTATGCGGAACCATCTCGCCTGATTGCACGCTGACCCATCTGCCATCCCGGATCACGAGATCAGCCTTGGCGCGCCCCATTGCCACATTAACAAGAGCGGCTGTGAGTTTGGTGGATGTTGTCATTTCGGTTCTGTCACTCCTGCGAGACTGTTTTGCAGCCAAAAAATCTATAGGTCAGAGGCTATAATGTTGAAGAGGATATAAATCAAGTACGCCGCAGGGGGAATGGGCAAAACCCAGGCAAGCAAGGGTTCATTCCTGCTAATGGCAAAAGCGGATGCCAATAAAAACAACGGCATTAACCTCACAAATAAACGAAGACCCTCCCACGAACCCATTGTATAAGCGAAGGGAATGAACAAAAACGCGGCAAAGATCACCAAGCCGTCTTCTTTGCGAATTAATCCAAGCAGGATCAGGATCATCGTCACACCTGCGACGACCAATCCTGGAATCCCGTGCGAAAGCAAAAACAACACATTAGTTACAACGTCCATAACATTCCTCCTAGGCTGTCAACAATCGTTTGGCAGCTTTGTTATGCCTTTCAATCAACTTGTGTTCGTCCACCGTCGCCAGTTGACCTTGCCTGACAACATACTTCCCATTCACCACGGTGTAATCGACATTCATCGACTGTCCAAATACGATCGCCGAAACAGGATCGTGCATACCCGTATAAGCAAGTTTATTCAAGTTGACAGCAAAAAAGTCGGCACACTTTCCCGCTTCCAGGCTTCCGATATCAGTGCGGCCCAGGACCGCCGCGCCGCCGCGCGTGCCAAGATGCAAGGCTTGACGGGCGGTCATTAACTTGCGGTTGGGATCATTGGACAGGGAATAACCAGTCATCCCATCCTTCACCCGTGAGACCAGCATCGCGTTGCGGACTTCCGCCAGCAAATTCGAGCCATCATTGGAAGCAGAGCCGTCCACTCCCAGGCCGACATTGACACCAGCGGCGCGGTATTCCTTGACCGGCGCAATACCAGATGCAAGGCGCATATTGGAGGTCGGGCAATGTGCCACGCCGCAATCGTGTTTGGCGAAAACTTGAATTTCCTCGTCGTTCACCCATACTGCGTGCGCGAACCAGACGTCACCGCCGACCCAATCAACTTCCTGCATATAGCCCACCGGTCGATGTCCAAACATCTGCTGGCAAAATTGTTCTTCGTCTTCGGTTTCAGCCAGATGGGTATGTAAATGCACACCATATTCACGAGCTAATTTTGCCGACTGTTTCATCAGATCAGATGTGACACTGAACGGCGAACAAGGTGCAAGTACGATCTGGGTCATGGCGCCGGGTTTGGCATCGTGGTATTTTTCGATCAGACGCTGGGAATCCTTGAGAATATTTTCCTCGGTATCCACAACTGAATCGGGGGGAAGTCCGCCTTTGGATTCACCGAGACTCATCGAGCCGCGAGAAGCCTGTAGCCGCACCCCAACTTCAAGGGCGGCGGCAATTTCATCATCCAATTTGGATCCATTCGGAAAGAGGTAGAGATGGTCCGATGCAGTGGTGCATCCCGAAAGCGCCAGTTCTGATAGTGCAGTTTGAGTCGAAGTGAAAATATCATCAGGCTGTAACTTCGCCCAAATGGGATATAAAGTCTTCAACCAGTTGAAGAGATTTGCATCCTGCGCTGCAGGTACGGCGCGTGTGAGGGTCTGGTAAAAATGATGGTGCGTGTTGACCAGCCCCGGCAGGACGACATGACCCGTCAGGTCCAGAACTTCATCAGCAGTCAATGGCAGATCGCGGGTTACCCCGACCTGCTCGATAACCCCATCCCGAATAAAAAGACCGCCCTCGGCAATTTCCCGTTGGTGGTCGTCCATTGTGACAATGTATGCGTTTTTTATAAGGAGAGTTGTCATTAGTTGTTCGCCTTTAGCAATTTGCCGTTGGTTTAATTGTCTGACAACTTATAGTGTAGCAAAAAAGAGGAAGGATGTCAACACAGTTTTTTTATCCAATGATAAGATACTCCAACCTGCACCGTCACATCTTCCTAAAATGGAGCGATCATGAACATCAATGTAATTAACGCAACAATTCAAACAACAAGCGCAGATGCCATTCTTGTGGGTCTGTTTAAAGGTGGTGAAATTTCGCCAGCCGTGATCAGCGCAACAGATAAGGCATTGAATGGCTCGATCAGCGAATTACTCCGCGCCAACGACTTCCGCGGCGAACTCAATGAGGCGGCGGTGATCTATTCACACGGCGCCATCCCCGCCTCGCGCGTGATCATTGTTGGACTCGGCAAGGTTGAAGAGCTTTCCCTGGAGAGAATTCGACAGACATCTGCAACCGGCGCAAAGAAAGCCCGCGAACTGGGATGCAAGGTGATTGCATCGAGCGTTTTCGGTGCGGAGGCGGTGGAAATATCCAGCGCAGCACAAGCAACCATTGAAGGGGTATTGCTCGGTTCGTACCGCTGGCGCAAAAATCACACCAGTCCTGTAGAACGTGGGGATATTGAATCATTATTGTTGGTTGAATCGGACAAGGGAAAAATTAGCGCGGTTGAATCAGGCGCCAGCGTGGGGCAGGCAGTCGCTTCGGGCGTGTACCGGGCCCGTGACCTTGTCAACCAATCACCGAACATCATGAACCCCGGCGGACTCGCGCAAGCTGCGCGGGATATGGCAATAGAAGCCGGCGTACAATGCACGGTCCATGAATTGGATTGGATCCAGGCACAGAAGATGACCGCTTTTCTATCTGTGACCCAGGGATCTGCATACCCGCCGAAGTTCATCGTATTGGAATATAAAGGATCGGACGCAGAGCCATTGGTGTTCGTGGGCAAGGGTCTCACCTTTGACTCAGGCGGCATCAGCCTAAAGAATGCGGATGGGATGGAAGACATGCGCTCAGACATGGGAGGCGCTGCTGCAGTCATCGGTGCATTCGAGGCAATCGCAAAAATGAAGCTCCCGATTCACATCGTCGGATTGATCGCTGCGTGTGAGAATATGCCCAGTGGAACCGCATACCGTCCAGCGGATGTGGTCACTGCGCGCAACGGCAGGACGATAGAGATTATCAGCACTGACGCAGAGGGGCGAATGACCCTGGCGGATGCTTTGGATTATGCGGCTGAATTTAAACCCAAAGCCGTGATCGACCTGGCAACATTGACAGGGGCATGTGTGACCGCGCTGGGACAGAACGTCGCTGCAGGATATTTTGCAAACAATGACTCACTCGCCCAAAAAGTGGATGAAGCCAGCCGAGCATCCGGTGAAAAATTATGGCGATTGCCTTTATATACGGAATATCGTGACAAGATAAAAACCGATTATGCCGACCTGAAGAACAGCGGCGGCATTGGGAGTGGCGTGGGCAGTAGTGCCGTATTCCTCGAAGAGTTCACGTCCTATCCATGGGCCCATTGGGACATAGCCGGCATGGTCCTGGACAAGACCGGTCCCACCGCCTACTATCCGTTGACACATCCCCCGCACATCATACGTGGCGCAACAGGATTTGGGGTTAGAGCTTTGGTGAGTTTTGCAAGAAATTGGGCTTAACTACCTTATCATAGCGAGGATGAGAATTCCATCCTCGCTATGATATTTCCAGGATTCCATGCCCTCACCCATCCTGCTTTTGAGATGGTGTAAATGATCATCCCGATCATCTTTCTAATTCCCGACCCACTGTTGGAGGGAAGCGGCATGCGAAGATGTCTGGCCGTTTTGTATTGATCAGGTTATTTCATCCCGCCGGAACAACCAAACCCGAACACTTTATTGCCACGTCTGTAAACGGAATATGTGTTAAACTGAATTAGCAAGAAATAACTGGATCTCTGTCGTACCAACTTGACCGCCGACCCTCTTATCGGGTTGCGGTCATTTTTTGTTTCCGGCCGTGCCGGAGAAGGAAGGTATATAATGGATATACGAATATACGTAGGAAACCTGTCAAAGTCGACCACCGAGGACGAAATCAATACCTTGTTTGCACAGGCTGGAACCGTTTCATCGGTGGAACTTGTTAAAGAAAAAGGTTCCGGGTTGTCGAAAGGATTTGCTTTTGTAGCCATGCCCACACAGGCAGAAGCAGACAAGGCGATCACCATGTTCAATGCCTATTCACTGGCTGACAACGCCCTCAAAGTCAATATTGCCAAACCGCGTGTCTAACAAGTAAAGTATTAAATATCTCATCGCACCAACAGTCTCTTCGTTCCGAAAAAGAACGAAGAGACTGTTGATTATCCGGGTGGAATGCGTCCGTGAAACATACCCCGGGTGGACAGGAGACATTTGCCATCCCATGCTCCCCCGGATGGCACCTCCGGAATATAATGGAACATATAAGCAAGGAATGACCATTCATGGAAAATCACTTATCTCCCTTCTCTATCACCGCTGCTGACCCTGACCGCAACTTGATGCAGATCGCAAAGATCATCGCAGACGCTTTCACCCATGGAGAATGTGTCGAAGAGATCGCACAAACCTATATCAGGAACTGCAATTACGATTGGGACGTCACCCGTCTGATCTGGGACGGGCAGCAGTTAATTCACCACTGGGGAGTGTGGGGCTACCCCATGCGGCTTGGGTCGGTTCAACTTCAGGTGGCGGGAGTAGGCGCAGTGACCACGAAAGCGGAATACCGCCAGCGTGGATTGATGCAGCAAGCGGCACTTGCTTCATTGGAGGCGATGCACGACAAGGGTTATGATCTGAGCATACTGCGCGGCAAACACTATGTTAAGTACGGCTATGCCCGCGCCTGGAACTACATCACATATCGCTTGAAACGCGAAGAAATCCCCGCTGCACAGCTCATTCATCCTTATCAAAAACTTGCCGGTGGACAAATCGCAGCAATGGATTCGATTTACAACGCAACCCATCAGGAATTCAGTGGCACAGCCGTCCGCCCAACCTATCGCAAAAAATCCGCCGAAGATATGTCTGCCTATGGTTGGTTCAATGAAGAAGGATTGATCGGTTATGTTCGCGCACAACCAGCAGAGGATGAAAAAGACAACCTGCAATGCCTTGAGGTTGCCGGTGACCCGCGCCAGGCACTGGCAGTGATGAGCGACCTATTCAAGCAGGGTGAATACAAAACCATGACGTTTTTCACCCTGCCGCCCCAACATCCCCTGCTTCAATTGATCCGGACGGGGAACTGCACTGTGGAAACCAGATATTTCTCCGTCTCTGGCTGGCGCGTGCGGATCGTCAACCTGCATTCCACCCTCGAAAAGATCCGCCCATTGTTGAAGGCCCGTTTGAATCGATCCCATTTGGCAGATTGGCAGGGGCACTTGCTGTTGGATACAGGCGAACAAAAAGCAGTGCTCGAGATCGCACACGGAGATGTCCACCCGGCAGCAGCTTGTGCAACCGGCCACTTCATCCAGGGCGGGGCAGGGATCGGACGTCTGCTCATCGGTTCGGACGAACCCTCCGAAATTATTTTTCAGGAAAATTTAACTTGCAGCGGGGATGCCCTGCAATTGGGGCTTGTGCTGTTCCCAAATATGATCCCCATGCTCAGTCAATGGGATGAATGTTAAGATCAGATCCTGACCATTTATAACGACCGCCAGTTTTTTACCCGGAGAACTCCTTGGAATCAATTTCAGAACTCTTTCGGATCGGCATTGGGCCATCCAGCAGCCACACCATGGGACCACGTCTCGCTGCTGAAATATTTCGTGAACGCCACCCGTCCATGGCTGGTTATCGCGCCACCTTGTACGGAAGCCTCGCAGCCACAGGCCGCGGACACTTGACCGATGCCGCCATCAAACACGTGTTCCACTCAGTCAGCCTGGAAATTATCTGGAAGCCGGAGAAGCAGCTGCCAATGCATCCAAATGGGATGCGCTTCGAAGCCCTGTCTGCGGAGGGCAGATCACTCGCACGCTGGGATGTGTACAGCGTAGGCGGCGGAGCATTACGTGATGCCGAAAGCCTGCCCGCGCCGCGTAAAGTTTATGAGTTGGTAACCATGCGCGATATTCTGGAACAATGCAAGACAAGTGGGCGATCGCTTTGGGAGTATGTTGAGGTCTGCGAAGGCGTTGAGATTTGGGAACATTTGGGCAGAGTCTGGAAGGTGATGCAAGCAGCCATCGAGCGTGGACTACACGCAGAAGGCGTTCTACCAGGCGGCCTGGGGCTGGCGCGCAAGGCATGGTCATTTCATCGAAAGGCCAGCCTTTCAGGACCGCTTTTACAACGAGCTGGGGTTGTCTCAGCCTATGCCCTGGCTGTCTCGGAGGAAAATGCATCCGGCGGAGAGATCGTCACGGCACCCACCTGCGGGTCATGCGGAATAGTACCTGCAGTTTTAAAATATCTTCAAGGCATCCTCAACTGCACGGACGATGCAGTACTACGAGCGCTCGCCACCGCCGGGTTGATCGGCAATCTGGCAAAGCACAATGCTTCGATCTCGGGGGCTGAGGTTGGCTGTCAGGGGGAAGTTGGCGTCGCATGCGCAATGGCGGCAGGGGCGGCCACCCAATTACTTGGCGGTACTTCACGCCAGATCGAATACGCGGCAGAAATGGGACTGGAACACAACCTCGGATTGACCTGTGACCCTGTGGCAGGTTTGGTTCAAATCCCTTGCATCGAGCGGAATGCCTTCGCCGCCAACCAGGCAATAAATTGCGCCGATTACGCCTTGTTCACAGACGGGGGTCACCGCATCTCCTACGACGAGGTGGTATCTGTCATGCGGGAAACCGGTCATGCGCTGCCATCCCTTTACCGCGAGACTTCAACAGGCGGACTTGCCGCGGCATATCGTCGCCGCAAGCGTTAAGTTACGGACCAGCACACTTTCCCAGATCAAGCGCCAAAATTGCAGTCATCCAGGCGTGCGCCATCTTGTCATAGCCTCTCGGGCTGGGATGAAAGAGAGAGATCAGATCGCCTTTGGAAAGGATATCCTGCATATCCACCATGGAGACCTGCGCGCCTTTGGCTGTGACCAGCTCGGGAATGGCGTTGTTGAAATCGACATGCTTTGCATCAGTCCCCCAGCGCGTGCGAATGATGCGCGCCACGATGACCTGCGTATCAGGCAGGCGGGTAAGGATGTCATCCAAAAGCGCCGAGAGATCCCGCGCCGCATACAACGGGTGTCCATCGCGCAGATCATTCGTGCCGATGTGCAGCAGGATGAGATGTGGCTGATACGTTTCCAGCCAGCCCTGCGTGTCGATCCCCATGCGGAGATATGAAGTTGTCCAGCCGGAGTGACCTTCGTTATCCGCGTCGGCAATGGATTCCGCTCCACTGCGCTGCGAGCCGACAAAGTCAAACAGCACGCCTTCACTCTCCAGCAACGCGCCCAGCAAATTTCGATAACCGCCATAACTGACGATGCCCTCGCCATAGGTAATGGAATCACCGAGCGGCATGATCTTGATCGGCTCGCAGGCTGGGGTAACCGTCGGGGCTGGCATCAGGGAAGGGATGCTTGTGGCAGACGGCACCGCCAGCGTTGCGGCAGCTGTCGGGCTTGGTGTCGGACTCGGCGTCAGGCTGGGCGCCGCCAGCGGAGCCTTGGTCACGCCCGCGACGCAGGCTGTCAGCAAAACAGTCAGGAGGATGGGAACAGGTATTCGATTCATTTTTTCACGGGGATCGATTATTTCTGCATGGCGGACGGCGGAGTCCCATGCCACATTTCAATACGTCGGAAGGCTTCCACATATCCCATCCTGTAAAAAGCGGGCAGGTGCGGGTCATTGAGCCGAATATTTTCAACCTGCGTATCAAGGTGGGGATATCGACTGTGCACATGCAAAAGCAGGGCATACGCTACAGCGGCTGGGTCGCCGGCTTCGGTCTTGAAGGCAAAGCGGGTGAGCATAGAGTCCCGGCGTTGATACGCGAGCCAGCCGCGGCTGCCATCTGCCAGGGTCAGCCGCAGACCGGACAACTCGGAAGTGTTGGACAATGTTTCCGATTGATTCGTCCAGGGCTGCGTGCCGCGATCAAGCCCAGCCAGCACAAGCGCCTCACTGTGGTCAAGCCACAGGGCATCCGCCGGAATGGGGTCAACCACCTGCGTCAATGGGGAACGGCGCAGAATGAGCAGTTCGCCGACTTCGTAAAAACCGAGATTTAAAAATAGTTGATGGGCTGGGATGTTATTTTTGATGACTTCAAGCATGAAAAAGGAAATGGACAGGTCCAACGTCCGCTGCATCAGGCTTTCCATTAATAGTTTGCCCACCCCATGCCGCCGCGTATTGGGAATGACGCCCAGCCGTGTAAGCCATGCCCGCCCTGTGCGCAGCCCGAGCATGTTGACGCCCAGCATTTCCCCACCAGAAGTCCGGGCAACCATGGAATGTTCACGGCTGACATCATAGGTCTTGATGTACTCCCCCAGGCGAGCGGCATCCATTTGCATCGGCATCAGGTAATCGACGCGGGTCCGGTTGTAGATCGCGGCGAGTTGTTCATCGGTAAATTGGCTGACCGGGATCAATTGGACGGCGGTTTTCGGGTCAAGGGGCGGCATGTAAGGAACTCCCTGGTGTGGGATGGTTTGAAAAGCGTGGCGATTGTATCACTGGAGAACACAGAGCCCACAGTATGTGTCACTGTCCATCACAAGTTTTTTTTCAATTCGGTTTTATATGCCATTTGTCGTTTCGACCGGAGCGAGAAACCTTGCCCGACTGTTGTGCAGGATTTCTCCAAAATAATGCTCTGTTTTACCCTGCGGGTATTCTACAGGACGCCACCCGTGTGTATATTGTATTGTAATAAAAAAGCGGAGGAGTGTTGCTTCCACCGCTTAAGTGTTATCAGCATTCTATGCTGCTGCATACATACGGACGTGCAATATTTCCTGCCGCTGCATTGGACGAATGTCCAATAATTCCAGCGTCACATCTGCGATGGTTTTCCCTTCGCCCGTGACAAATTCCACTTCATACGCCTTACCGCCAGTATAACAATGGACAACCGTCCCCACGTCGCCGCGCGTGAGTTTGCGGTCTTTTAGGTCGTGCGCCAAAACTACAGTATCAAGTTCGTTAAACATTTTTTTACTCCTATACGCTAATCCAGCGGGTGAGCCGTGACCAATCTTGGAACATCATCGCCAGATTCTATGATCCAAACTGTTCGAAGGTGCATCATGGCGCCACTTGGCGTTTTCAACTCTCCATCCACCACGTATTTTTTGCCATACATTGTCCCGCTGGTTTCAACAACCGTTTCCGTTTGAGCAATATCAACAAGCGCTTTTTCAAATTGGCTGATATTTGTTTCGTCGAAACCCAATGATCGAAAAAATTTCGCTTTGGATTTTCCAACGGCATGAGTTTCTTAAAGCAAATAATCCGATATTTTGCTGAATGACACGTAAGCGTGGAGTTTATTGGGGAGTTCCATGTTTTCAGAAATTATACCCCTACCCAATCCTGAATTCAGCATTCGTCAGGCGGACAGATCAACGATGACCGGTGTCACACGAATTTTAGAAAATTTCCGTACAAATGAGTGAAATCTGCGGCAAGGGTTTTATGGTATCTGGCATGGCGGCAACCTGGGTTGTTTTATCTCCTGCCCAACCCAGGGATCAGCATCGAGGTGGATCTTTGATAATTTGCATACGCCTCGCCAAATTCGCGCAGGAGCTTACGCTCCTCAAAATAGGCGCCGATCAAAATATAAAGCGTGGAGCCGATATAGACCGTCAGCGAGTTTTGCGAAACAGTCGGTGTGAGCCAGAGGAAGAGCAGGCTGAACGTGTACAGCGGATGCCGCACAATTTTATACAGTCCATGAATCACGAGCGCGCCTGATCTTTCCTCCTGGTACAACTGGCGCAAGCCAATAAAGGAAAGCGAATCTGTTTGCAAAAAGGCAACCGCAAGCAAAATGACAGACAATGTCTGTCCGCCGAACATGACCAGATTCCAGGGGAATGGGACCTTGTACACCACTTGATCGGGAAGGACAGCCATCAAATACAGAATGGGAAGAAAACTGATTCCCGCAAAAACGTTATAAGCCAAACGATAAAAATCCATGCTGCCAATTTTCAGGCGGAACAGGTCTTTTGCCAGATGAGAAGCAAGGAAGGAATGTACAACACCCCAAATTGCCAATGCGAGTAGAAGTAGAAAGATGCTCATGGAATTAGTCCTTTAATGAATAGTGACGACCTGAGGTCGTCACTACCTTACATTGGTATTCTGAAAACAACGAATTTTTTTAAATTCGCGAAAATTCGTAGTGAAACTTCCGCGCTACTCCGCGCCAAAGGCAGGAAGTTCGAACGTGTCTGCACCAGACTGTACAAGGTAATACGGTTTCCATGCCACGCCAAAGAGGTTGACATAAATATCGGTCTTCTTGGGTTTGATGCTCACTTCGCTGATCTCGTTTACCAGACTACTCCATTGGTTATTGATCTCAGTCGTCAAGTCATCGCGCTCACGCACCAGAGCAGACAGGTCCTTTTTGTATTGAGCTATGGTGTCCTCTGATTCTTCAACTTCGGCTTTGGCGTTCTGAGCGAGGCGGTGTTTTGTGAATTGAGTGGAGACACTCTTCTTACGTCCAAAACCCAATACACTGGCGCCTAATTCGAGCAGGTTCGCGCCTGATTCCAGGTTGCGATTATTCAGGTCAGATCTATCTTCACGGAGTTCGCGTTCCTCCCCGGCAAGTTTGTCTTCCAAAGTATTGATCTTCTTTTCAATGACAGCGGTCTTTTTTGCAATTTCCGTATCCCGCGCATCACGGGCTGCGTCAGAACAAGCCTTCATAAATTCTGCCTGGCTGACATCCGGACCACCAAAGACTTTCAGTTTGGTGTTGGCGCGCGCGGTCACTTCTGCATTGCGGAAGACCCAATCGGTGAAATCTTTTTGGAGGGCGGTCATCGATTTGGAGTCATTCAATGGCGCGTCGATTGTGCCGAAGCGCGCGCCTGAAACAGCTGTGGTTTCCACTTTATCAAGCGCAGGTCCGGCGTAAGGGAATTCCTCCCAGCGGACAATGCCGCGGCGATCCAAAGAATCAACAAGGGCAGTTTTAGTGATCTCTGAGTCCACACCGTATTTGCGGTCAAGCAGCCTGACCTGAGCGGCGGCCAGCAGTGACGGGCGATAGACGACACCTTGGATCATGGCTTGCGATGGCATGGCGCGCTGCGCAGACCGGAAGGCTTCGGGCAGGCTGTAATTCTGCGGGAGAAAGTATTCGCGGATACCTGCCGGCAGGGTCGGCTTGGTCAGTGAGCCATCCGTTTTTGGATTTGCAGTCTGCGATTGACGATTGACTGCCGGTTGAACGTTGGCTGGTTGTGAGGCGGATGGAAGCACTACGGGCTGCAGGGCTTCGACGGATGGCTGAGGCGGAGATACCTTTCCTTCAGCAGCAACAGGCGCGGACGTTTTTCCAGCGCCTACCAGACGATTAAGGTCAGGGATCTGGGCGCGGGTCATGGGTCCCGCCAGAAAATTCATCGCCCAACGGGATTGAATTAAGACCGGCATTTTTTCGTGAACGTTGTGCATGACAAAGATGCGTTTGCCGAGTGAAGAAATCAGTTTATCCATTTGGGCGCGGGGGATGCCGCCCCCCGCTGCGCTTTCCAGCCCGTCGAGCAGGCGGTTCTTATCGCGCTCGGTTTGAAGTTTGCCAATGAACCATGTGCCGGTGTTGGAGAGGGCTTTGTAATCAATATCAACCGGGTTTTGGGTGGCGAGCAGCAATCCCAACCCAAAGGCGCGGGCTTGTTTAAGCATTCGAAGCAGCGGACCTTTTGAGGGCGGCACCGCCGTGGGCGGAAGATAGCCGTAAATTTCGTCCATGTAAAGCAGGGCGCGCAAAGCGGTAGAACCTTTTTGGGTGCGCATCCAGGTCTCGACAGCAGAAAGGAGAAGTGTGACAAAGAACATGCGCTCTCCATCAGAGAGGTGCGCGAGGTAGAAAATACTGTGGCGTGGTGTGCCATCCGGCATAAAAAGCATGGATTGAACGTCGAGTGTTTCACCTTCACGCCAGGTTTCAAAGGCAGGCGCCGCAAGGATGTTATTCAGGACCATCGCCAATTCCATGCGATCTTTGGCCGGGAAGAAAGTGTCAACCGGGAAAGCGCCGAGGTTGGGGAACGGCGGAGTTTGCGTTTGCAGGATCAACTCGGTCAGGTCGAGGTCGTTGCCTGCGCTCCAGTGGAATTCAAAAATATTGGAAAGCAGGATGTGTTCGCGCGAGCGAATGGGGTCAATGTCATTCATGCCGACCAGACCCAGCAAGGCTGTGACGGTGCTGGAGATGCGTTCGCGCAAAACTTCGCGGTTGCTCTCCCAATCCAGGTCCGGCGCAGCGAGCGATGAAAGCACACTGACCGGAATGCCTGAATCAGAACCCGGAGTGTAGATGGCAAACCTCGCGGCGTTCTGCAAAGCGCGCAAACGCGCCGGCTCAATGCCCCATTCTTTGAGTCCGGTCCGCCACGAATTGGCAGCCTCTTTTGCAATTTCCTCCATCGACTTACCCGTGCGGCGTTCCATTTCAGGATCGATCCATGGCTGGAAATCTGACGGAAGCAGGTCGGGGAAATGCAGAAGCAGGTTGGTCAGGTCCCCTTTGGGGTCAATGATGATGGCCGGCACATTTTGCAGCGCAGCCTCTTCAAGTAGGGCAACACATAAACCTGTCTTGCCCGAGCCTGTCATACCTGTCACAACAGCATGGGTGGTCAGGTCTGCGGGGTCGTATTCAACACGGGTGTTAGTGGGTTTTGCAGTTTTTGCATCCACCAAACGTCCGAGGTAAAAATTTGAGTCGGTCATGTAAGTCTCTCCTGAGTTTGACATCGGAAGTCTTTAAGACTTCCGAAATCTGGTTTAGAACGTACGTGCTAGACAAGTTTAATTTAATCTATTTTAGCCGAAATGGCAATGCCGCAGGAAGTATTTGGATTCCTGATCCCGCGCCTGAGTTGAATGATCTGTCTTTCTGCGTAAATTTACACACGATCGCCATGCGCAAGGTGTGTCCTCCCGATCCAGTATGCGATGAACAACAATACCAGCCCTATTCCATCAAAAATAATAAAACGCAAAATGGAATTTCTTAGTTGGATGTGCTCTGCGGTCAATGTGGAGAAGATATAACTTTCCCCTAGCAAGCCGATACCTTGCATAAGAAGGGCAAAGGTCAATGCAAGTTGATGGCGGATCGGGTCTTTCACAGCGAACAGATAAGGCACATTCCACATCAGGAACAGGACACCAAATCCGCGAATGGCAGCTTCACCTGCTGCGCCTGAAAGTTCGTAGACATGGACAATGTCACCGGGAGAAAGAATGAAGACGAACGCAGCCTGCAGGTTCCATGCAGTGACCACACCGATCAAGAGGCGGGCAAACCAGGTACGCATATCTTACTTCACCGCTTGTGCCTGTGAATACACCCTTTCAAATTCAGCCATGAATTGTGCTGCAATTTCTTCGTTGTAAATCACGATCAGGGTCTCGTCATTTTTTGTCTCGGCACTTTGAGTGAAGTTATAAGAACCGAGGATCACCGTATTCTCATCGATGATCATGACTTTATGATGCATTTGACCATCGTTGCCGTCGCGCAGGACATCCAGGTCCGCCTGCCTGAACGGATCGAATTCCGTACCCAGGTTTGAGTTGACCTGTTCATCATCCATTACCCCTCTCACCACCACACCTTCCTGTGCACGGTTTCTTACGGCTTCCCCGATCTCATCGGCTGTGAACGAGAAAGCCATAAAGTGAATGCTTTGTTTTGCATTATTTACCAGATCAATAAAGCTGGCTTGCACACCGTCATCAGGAGAGAAGTACACATCGATCGGTGTGCCATCGATCGTCACCCGCGGATTTGGCGTCTCAGGCACCACATCAACACCGAATTTATCATCCAGGAACATCTCTTCAAATTCCCTGGTGAAATTCTCAGCCACCTTCACCGATCGGATTCGCATGAGATTGTTGTTATCTGTGTATCCGCCAGAATCAGTGAAATTCATGGAACCCAGCCAGACCTCGGAGTTATCAATAACCACGAATTTATCGTGCATCAATCCTTCGCGCCGGTCGCCCAATATGGGAATGCCTGCATCCTTAATTTTTTGCGGGTCAGTGCGGTCAAGATTTTCACTCTCCATGACCATCCGGACCTGCACCCCCCGTTTATGAGCATCGATCAATACGTCCCGAATGCTGTTCAAGCTCAGACTGTAAATGGCAACGTCCACCGTCAGGCGGGCTGAGTCAATGGCAGCAGCCAGAGGTGCATCAACCCCGCCTGTTTCTTGTGACGCAAGCGGACTTTCAGGATCGGTAAAATATAGTTCATACCAGCCGCCGTCCATCCCATAGCCTGCGCCAAGGGGGATCTCTGTCAGTGATATTGGGGTTTCTGTCGCAGCGTCAGGGGTTTTTGGGGCCGAGGGCTCTGATGCTTGTGTCGGCGTGGCAGATTTACATGCGGTCATTAAAATCATTAGGGCAAGAATGTATGTCAGGTTCTTCTTCATAAAAGATCTCCAGCTGAAATTATAACTTCATCGGAACACCTGAAAGGTTTATCCCCATCAGGGACTTCGCAACCCCTTTAGGGCTCGTAAAAATATAAGTTCCCTCTCTCCCAACGAAATGATGTCACTGCGGGAGGTGAATGATTTACAGACCCCTGGCTCAGGGGTCGAGAAAGGAAATCACACTTTGCTGACGAGGTATCAATAGTTTGCTAATAGGCAGGTCTTATCATTTAGCCTATCATCCTGCACGGACTGCAGCGCGCGGCACAGACCAGGCTTTGCCCGTGACGCATTACAGCCCCAGCCCCCATCCCGTGGACCTCAGCCGGCAGCATCCACAGGTTCTTTGGCGAAGTCAGGGGGAATGCGGTTCAACAAAGTACCGCCCTCCAAGGCACGCAAGACACGCGCGTCCGGTTTTGGCTGCCTGTTTATATGGGCAGGAAGTTTTCGAACAGGATCATTTCGTTCATAAAGCCGCATATCGCCTGGCAGCGGTTGGCTTTTTAGAACAGTTGTATCTTGTACCTGGGTTGTATTGTTTCTTGTTTTTGGGGTCGTGGTTGTAGTTGTATCTTGTACCCCTTTCTTAAGAAAGGGGTACAAGATACAACCAACCAAACCCTGAAAAAAAACTGGAGGTTGTATCTTGCTGACCCTTACCTTTTGTACCCTGTTTGTCGTTTCTGGCAGAACCTTGCTTGACTGCGGTGCAAGATCTCTCCTCGAAGGGCGCTCGTCGAGATGACAAGGAAAGGGCACTCGTCGAGCACTTGTCCCGGTGTAGTGAGTAACTGTCGTTTCGACCGGAGGGAGAAACCTTGCTTGACTGGTGTGAAGGTTTCTCCTCGGAGAGCGCTCGTCGAACACCTGTCCCGGTTTTCTTCCGGGAACGACAAAGAGAGAGCGCGCTCGTCGAGCACCTGTCTCGGCGAAGTGAGCAGCTGTCTTTTCGACCGGAGGGAGAAACCTTAAACCACAGGCGAAACATGCAAATAAGTCCTGCCGTCATGACGGTTGTCGGCAAAGAAAACCTTTATGGGTTCGTGAAAATATTAGTTCCCTGACCTGCGAAGGAAGAATGAATTTGCGGGAAAGTTAATCATTTGCAGACCTTTAGGGGCGATTTTCGTCAATGTTATAATCCTGCCACCCTATGACAGGATCAACGGCAAACAAACAAATTGCGCGTGCAACTGGCACGGTAATGATCGCCATTTTTTTGGGGCAGATCACCGGGCTGGTGCGCGGCATGATCGTGGCGCGCACATTTGGCGCCTCGCCTGAACTAGATGCGTTCTTCGCTGCCAATCGCGTGAGCGAGACTTTATTTCTCCTGGTGGCAGGCGGTGCGCTCGGCTCTGCATTTATTCCAACTTTCACCGGATTACTTGCACGGAATGAGAAGGACCCGGCCTGGAAACTCGCCGCCGCGATCGCAAATTCGGTCACACTCACACTCAGCCTGCTTGCCGCGCTCGTTGCCTTGTTTGCCCCTCAAGTGGTACGCTACGCACTTGCCCCGGGCCTCTCCAACGACCCGCACATCTTTTTATTGACCATTTCATTATTACGCATTCAATTGATCTCAGCCGTTGTCTTCGGCTTGGGCGGATTATTCGTTGGCATTCTCAACGCGCATCAAATATTTCTTGTGCCTGCGCTCACCCCGGCATTGTACCAATTGGGTATCATCTTTGGCGCGCTTGTGCTTGCGCCTTCCATGGGTATTTATGGTTTGGCATGGGGCGTCGTCGTGGGTGCATTTTTATACCTGCTGATACAAATTCCCTCGCTGGCCAAATTACCCGATTTCTCACTTCTCACTTCCCCCTTTTCATTGGGTCTGAAAGATTCAAACGTCCGTCAGGTCCTCACCCTCATGGGACCGCGCCTGCTGGGCGTGGCAATTGTGCAATTGAATTTCTGGGTCAATACCTGGCTCGCCTCGCAGATGGTCAGCGGCAGTGTCACTGGCTTATATTATGGTTTTTCACTGATGTTGATGGCGCAGGCTGTCATTGCGCAATCGGCGGCAATTGCAGTGATGCCCACTTTTTCTGCGCAACATGCCCTCGGTCAACAGGATGAGATGCGCTCCTCTCTCGCAGCGACTTTACGCTCTGTGATCCTGCTGGCTCTGCCTGCCAGTCTGGGGTTGATCCTGCTTCGTCAACCGTTAATTTCGCTGTTGTATCAGCGCGGAGAATTTGACGAACGCGCCGTTGCTATTGTGGCGTGGGCTTTACTCTGGTATGCGGCGGGCATGGTTGGACATTCGATCATGGAAATTTTGACACGCGCCTTTTACGCCCAGCACGACACAAAAACACCGGTCATCATCGGCATGGTTGCGATGGGATTAAATGTTGTCTTTAGTCTTGTGTTCATAAGAGTATTTGAATTTATCGGCTGGATGCCGCATGGTGGACTTGCACTGGCAAATTCACTTGCAACAGCGCTCGAAGCAACGGTCTTATTTGGTGTGATGCGAAAACGATTAAATGGAATTGAGGGAAAATATATTATGCGCGGAATGATCCCCTCTATGTTCGGCGCGCTGGCAATGTCATTCATTATTTATGGTTGGCTGTACCTTGGGCAAAATCTCAGTGTGTGGATCATCACGCCTGTTGGTGTGCTCATCGGGGGTGGGGTTTATTTTGCCGCGTTGTGGTTCCAGCGGGTGCCTGAGTTGCAATATATGGTAAATGGGGTCATCAGAAGACTGAAAAAAAGTTAAAAAGACCCTGCGGGTGCCTTAATCGACTCAAAGGGTTTTCATCACGGCCACAACAACCATTGCGTGATCGCCACAAAGAAACCCAGTAAGATCCCGCCGACTACTTCAAGCGGAGTATGACCGATCACTTCCTTCAATTCTTTTTCTCCCCAGATATGACCTTTTAATAATTCTTCAAAAAGCAGGTTAATGCGCTCCGCGTGCATACCTGCCTGTCTGCGGACCCCCGCCGCGTCATGGACGACGATCATGGTGATGGCAACCGCAATGCCAAACAAGGGGTTGTCAAATCCGTGATACAAGCCCACGGCCAAAGTCCCGGACACCAACAACGCAGAGTGTGAAGAAGGCATGCCGCCTGCAGCAAAGAACATTGCCCACATCAAACGACGCGAACGCAGATACTCGGTGGGGATCTTTAATATCTGTGCCAAGAGCCAGCCGATCAACACAGCAACCAAGACTTTATTTTGAAATATCGCGAGCAAATTCATTCGGATTCTTCCTCAAAGGCGCTGATATTCTCTCCAGCCAGTTTCTGCACTTTGAGTTGGGCAGACTCAAGCAAAACGCCGCAATACGAGGCTAACGCCTGTCCCCGTTCAAAGAGTTTCATCGAATCTTCAAGTGAGTTCTGTCCGCCTTCCAGAGATTCTACAATACTTTCAAGTTCGGTCAGCGCTTCTTCGTAGGATAATTCTTCAATAGGTTTTGTTGCAATTTTAGACTTTGCCATGACTTCTCCAAACACTTTTACGATTCACAATTTTTGCTGGACACATCACATTTTATTCCAAACTCGCCGTCACTCACGCGGACTTTCATCTCACCCCGTGCCTGCGCCACCTTCGAGACAACCGCGCCATCTTCAATCCGGGTAACGATCGCATATCCTCGTAAAAGGATGCCCTCCGGACTTAACGAGAACAGGCGTCTCGATATTCCATTTACGTAGTTTGATTGTAATTGGATGCGGTGATCCATTGCAGAGAATGCGCGGCGTAAGAATTCGTCGAGTTGTTGATATTCAGACTGGATGCGCCGTTCAGGGGAGACATATTTCAGGCGTGATCTCAACGCGAAGATAAATGCTTTTTGTTCAGCAGTCAGATCCAAAATTGAAGAGGCGAGACGGGACGAGTAGGATGTAAGCAGGTCTCGCAGGTCATCCAGAGTTGTTTGCGTGGCAAGCTCGGCGGCAGCGGTCGGCGTGGGAGCGCGCAAGTCTGCTGCAAAGTCACTAAGGGTGAAGTCTGTTTCGTGACCCACACCACAGATGACGGGTATTTTTGAATCTGCAACGGCGCGCACCACCTGCTCAGTGTTGAAAGCCCACAAGTCCTCGATCGAGCCGCCTCCACGCGCAAGTAGGATGACATCCGGGGTCGGATGATCTGAGATCATGGGTAGGGAGTTGAGCGATTGCAAAGCCTTCACCAGAGCGGGCGGCGCTTCCACCCCTTGCACGGGCGAAGTCACAAGGAGTACCTGCACAAGCGGCAGCCGCCGGCGCAGAGTGTTGATCATGTCGCGCAAAGCCGCACCCGTGCCAGAGGTAACAATTCCGACCACCCGCGGCTGAGCAGGAATGGGACGTTTTCGATCGATCTCAAAGAGGCCTTCGGCTTCAAGCAAGGCTTTCAGGCGCAGGAATTCCTGATATAAAGCGCCTTCGCCTTTTGGCTGAATAAGATTGACTGCGAGCTGATATGTCCCCTGCGGCTCATAAACCGTGATCCTGCCATGCGCTTCAATTGCCATCCCATCCTGCAAATTGACCCGCGAACGCCCCGCATCCTGCTTCCACATCATACATTTCAGGGCGGCATTCTTGTCTTTAAGCGTGAAATAGATGTGACCCGAGGCAGGGCGCGAAAGATTGGAAATCTCCCCTTCCACCCAGACGTCCTGCAAGGTTGGATCGTTCTCCAGTTGTTTGCGGATATGGAACGTGAGCTGGGAAACAGTTAAATGAATGGAGGAAAAGAGGGTCGGCTGCATTGGAGTTAGGATAACTTAAAAAGAATAAAAGGGAAAGGAGATAAAAGAGCAAGCCCGTCCGAGGCGCTCTTCCTTTTGTATTCTATCCACGCCAGATCTTAAATTCCTTCAAACTGGACCCGCCTAAAAATTCACGCATGATGGAATTTCCGGGGATCAAACTCGCATCCAACGGCAGAAACCAATCGAGGAAGGCAAGCAGCCTGCGGGCTTCAATGTATTCAGGAACCCGGTGCTGTACCTGACGCAGAAGCGGCTCTGCCAGTGGCTTAAGCACTGCCAGTTCATACACCAGAGCCGAGTTGAACATCACATCAGCATTTTCCTGAAATGGGAAAATATGCCGCTTCTCACCGCGCCGCACTGACTCCCAAATGCCGATGGTTTGCGCGGCAGAATATCCGCGTTCACGCGCGTCGCGCACGATGCGCCGGATAAGACGGGTATCAGTTGTGGAAACCCTGTTATGGCGGTCGAGATTAAGCTGGGTTAAGGCAGAGACATAAATACGAAACGCCGCACCCGTCCAACGCTCAGAAATGAGACGGGGATTCATTCCGTGGATCCCTTCGAGGATCAGTGGTTGTCCATCCTTTAATTGGATGCTGTCTCCAACTTCGCTCATCCCTGCCTTAAAGTTATAGCGCGGCAATTGGACTTTTTCCCCGCTGAGAAGCTTTTCAATATCCAGTGCGAGACGCGTGATATCCAATGCTTCAAGTCTTTCAAAATCCGGCTTGCCGTCCTCGCCAAGTGGAGTCTTTGCGCGGTCGATGAAATAATTATCCAGTTCCAGCGGGAAGGGCGAAATACCGCGTGCAAGTAATTGAATGGCAAGCCGGCGCGCGGTTGTTGTTTTCCCCGAGGAAGAGGGACCTGCAATTAATATGATGCGCGAATTTTTCTGCGCGATCTGTTGTGCTATGTCAGCTACGTTTTGTTCATGAAGTGCCTCTGAGACCAACACGATCTCATCGGCGCGTCCCGATTGGATGGCGTCGTTGAGCGCGCCAACGTTATCAATATCGAGGCGCGTCAACCAGTTACCGTATTGACGAAAGGTATTTAATAATTTTGGATAATCACCCATCGGCTCAAGATGCGTGGGCGCATGGCGGCGTGGAAATTGAAGTGTGAATCCTCCATTGATCAGATTGAGATCAAACCAGCGCAGATAGCCCGTGGACGGAACCATATATCCGTGCAGATAATCCATGCGCTCGCCGAGGCTGTACAATGTAAGATAATCCTTCTGGCGATGCGAAAACAAACGAACTTTATCTTCGTAGCCGAGCTTTTGGAAATATTGAATGGATTCCTGAATGGGAACTTGTTTGCGTCCAAAAAGGTGGTCTTCATCCACAAGTTTCAGCATGTGCCCCTTGAGCGAATCAAGTTCGATTTGCGTCAACGCATCGCCATGTTCCGTCACCTGACAATAGTATCCTCCTGATGAAACGGAATGGTCAATGGTAAGTTTTGCATTGGGGAAAAGTTCCGAGAACGCAAGTTCAAGCAGGAAGATGAGTGAGCGGCGATAGATGCGGGCACCATCAGCGCTATCCATGGTAACAGGGGTGCAATGGGCCTCGATCTCAACTGGATAGGTGAGTTCATGAATTTCATTATTGATGATCGCAGCGACGATGGGTGCGCCAAAATCATCCTTCACCATGCGAAGAAACTCGCCCACCTGCGTCCCTCGTGCAGCAGAAAGCACCCTCCCATCCGGAAGGTGAAGTTCGACATTTTTATTGGATTCAATAAATTTTATGGACATAATCTTTCCAGTTCGATTCAGGATGAGGGTAGGGAAAAGGTCAAATGACTTTAGACAATGGATTTGTGAATTACCCTGGACAATAATTTCTCGGGCTGGTCAGCATATTCATCCAACGGAATTTCCTTGTTGGTCAATGCCAGAAGTGTGGTTGTAAGTAACTCATTAACTGGTGTGGAAATACCCCGTTTTTTCCCCTCGCGCACGACCGCGCCGTGTAAATATTCAACTTCACTTCTGCCGCGGCCCGAATACAGGTCAATATGAAATGAGGGCATCTTTGCACCGCGCCCGCTGCCTGCGGCACGGGATAGAAAAGGTCTGGAAAGCGGGAGGGGTAATCGGGTTGCAAAAGCCAATGCTTTGACAGGTGTGCCCGGCAGGTTAACCACCTCCAACCCTTGCGCTTTCATCACCAGGAGACATTCTTTTAGCATGTCAATTTCAAGTTTGTATAATTTTTTATTTGCAAAAACCTGCGCCGCGGTCATGTTCAAAATTGCCGAGGTTGGGTTGGAGATGAGATTGGTCAACATCTTCGACCATTTCATGCTGTGCGGGTCGGAATATAGACGACAGTTTAAATACGCGCCATCCAGCACGGCAACAAGCGTCTCAGAGAGCAGATTCCCGGACGCAACACCCATACCACGTAATTTTTCCAACACAACATCACCTGCTCCGCGTCTGCCGATTGCCGTGGTTACCGTACCATAAATGACCTTCTCTGGTCCAAATGCATCCGCAATAACTTGCTCATTTTCAACCCCATTTGAGAGGCACAGGATCGGCGGTAATTTTTCTGCGAAAGGCTTCATTCCTTCGAGAGCAGCAGCTGTATCAAAGGACTTCAGGGCAAAGAGAGCAACATCAAAAGGTCCAAACTTCAAGGCTTCTTCCAAAGAGGGCGCAACCACGAAAGAACGCGGTTCTACAACAAATGCATCCTGTGTCTTTCTCCTTTTATCGATCGTCAGATCAAGCCGCAAGCCATGCTCACGCAATTCCTTGACCATCTTCGGTTGTTCCACAAAGACAACATCATGCCCCGCAATCACAAGCGAACCGCCAAAATAGGTTCCAATGGCACCAGCGCCAAAAACAAGGAACTTCAAACGCGCGGATGATTTTATAGGTGATATGGATGATTGCAAAATAACCTCTATGAACATGAAGATAGCGGCGAGTTGATCTTGTTCCTGCCAAAGCAGTTTCCTGATAATGATCAGATCTGGTTTCTACGAAAAGACCAGGTACCATCCTGGCAGCAAGACACCGCTCTGGTACACATCACAAGGATAATTATAATGACTGCCTTCTCTTGACCCTTAATCAGTATCGAGCCAATGTGTGTGATCGTTGAGTTTATCGATCGCCCAGCGGTGCTGATGCGGATAATACATCAACTGGGCAAATGCAGTATTTCCAAAACGAAAACGTGTGCCGGCATTATTTGCCTGCGGAGCAATGCCCATTACCGCATGCATGATCTGATTCAACAATCCGCCATGCGAAACGATCAAATATCGGGCGGGTGTACGTTTAAGTAAACTGTGCAAAGCCTGCCCGGCGCGCAGGAACAATTCCCAATCACCTTCCCCATCCCCGCCAACAGGGTCATACGGTGTTGAAAAAGACGGATGCTGGAAGTTTTGGCGGACTTCATGCGCAGTAAGCCCGGCAAAATCACCGTTGTCACGCTCTAGCCAGAGTGAGTCAAGTTCAACAGTTAGTTCCAATGCAGAAGAAATGATCTCCGCTGTTTCTCTCGCGCGTAACAATGGGCTGGTGATCAGAAAATCAAATTTCACATTTTCCTTCTGCCAGCGCTCAGCCAGCGCCCGCGCCTGCGCGCGTCCCGTATCGGTCAGGGGGAAGTCAGATTGGCCCTGCCAGCGAGATTCTGCATTGCCGATCGATTCACCATGGCGCAGCAATGTAATATGAAAAGGTTGTGAACGGAGATCATTCATCCTTCTTCTCCCCTCTAACTAAATAAACAGGTCTGTGTTTCACTTCCTGAAAAATGTAGCCGACATATACGCCAATGAAGCCAAGCAACGCCATCAATATTCCGCCAACGATCAGGATCACAAACATCAATGAACTCCAACCCGGCGCAAGATTGGAGGTGCGTCCCGTGACCCAGAACGAAAGCACATATATCATTTCTGCTGCCGCAAGACAAAACAGGATGCCGCCCAGACTGAGCCCCAGATAAAGAGGCATGAGGGAGAATGAAAAAATCGCATCCATTGCAAGGCTCACCATCTTACTTAATGAATATTTCGATACACCACTAATGCGTTCCTCGGGCTTGTAAGGCAGGATCACCATTGAATAGCCGATCCATGAAACCATGCCGCGCAAAAAGCGGTGATATTCAGGCATGCTTTTCAATGCATTTACGGCAGGACGGGTAAGCGCACGAAAATCCGCTGCGCCCTGCAAAACTGATGTACCGCTAATGATATTGATCAAACGATAAAAGAAACCCGAAGTCCATTTTTTAAAAGATACAGGTTGCGCCGCATCCATGCGCTGGGTTTGCACAATATCATACCCCTGGGCGATGAGATCCAGCATTTGCGGGATCATCTCAGGCGGATGCTGACCATCACCGTCAAGTGTGATGACCACATCGGCATTTGAAGCTTCCATGCCGGCTGTTAGAGCGGCCTGGTGCCCGAAGTTGCGGCTGAGTCGCAGCAGCGTTACCCTCGGGTCGCTCTCTGCAATTTTTCGGATGGTTTCCACTGTCCCGTCACGTGAACCGTCGTCCACATAAATAAAATGGAAATCATCCACAAGCGAATCCACCACATTGCAGATCCGCTTGTGAATGTGTTCAACAACTCCCTCTTCATTAAAGATGGGAATGACAAGGTCAACAGTTATTTTTTTTGTACTCATCAACAGGATTTTACCACCCGCCTCAAATCCTGGACCCATGCCGTTCTCGAAGCAAACCGAGCACGTACTCAACTTCGGCATTTTTCTGTTTAACATCCCACCCCATGCAATCACCCAACACATCGCCAAATTCCTGCACGATTTCCTTTGTGAGATAACCAAGCATGGCCAACATGGTGCGCCGCAAAAGCAGGTCATCAAGACGCATGGCTTTTTCCTGCTCGACGAGAAATATGATTTCACGGCGGGTGTAGTCGGGCAGGGATTTGAGCGGCGTATCCAATTCTAAATTCATGAAACGGATCACGGTTTCTGCGCGCGAACCATAGCGAAGATACAATACCTGTGCCCGCTCTTTGCTGACCCCTGTTTCTGCAGCAAGTTTCTCAATCTGGTATTTCTGATCGCTGGAATCGGTGGAATAACCCCGTCCACCGCCTATTGGCAGGTTGGAGGTGTCTTTCTGGCGGGGTTTGCCGAAAAATGCAAGGACCTTATCCGTTACCTGTTCTGAAAATGCACGGTAGGAGGTCCACTTGCCCCCGATCAGAGAATAGACCGGGAAGGATAATTTTGTCTGCCCGGCATCCAACACTTCAATATGATGGTCACGGCTGTATTGGGCAGTGGTCTTCGCCTCGCCGCTGCTGCCCAATGGACGAACACCAGTAAATTGAAAAACAATATTTTCCTTGCTAACTTTGATGGATGGAAAAACTCGCGTGACCAATTCAAGAAAATATTCCACTTCCTCATCGGTGCAATATACTTCATCTGGATTTTCAATTTTAATATCTGACGTGCCGATCAATACCCGGTCAACCATCGGAAAGAGGAGCACGATCCGTCCATCTTTATTTTCAAAGAAAAATTCGTTGGATCCGATCGCAGCACGCAGGTCAGGATGGTCTACAACCACATGAGAGCCTTTGGTACCACTGATATAGCGGGTGGAAAGACCCAGCTTATCATTTGCCACATCGATCCAGGGTCCAGCCGCGTTGATCAGCAATTTCGGGCGGACGACATAGGTTTCGCCAGTCAACTCATCTCGCAATGTGACTGAGTCCTTTTCACTGCCTGACAGGCTGACATAGTTCAACATTCGCGCGTTGGAGCTGTCAGTTTCGGCATCCAGGGCAATTTCAAGCGCGAGACGTTCGGGATTGGAGATGAGACCGTCATAATAAGTGGCGGTCGTGGCGATACCAGGATTCAGCCGGGGCCAGTGTTTCAGCGATTCAGTCCGCAGCATAAACTGGTGGCGTGGTACAGTGCGGGTCTTGCCTGTGTAGGCATCGTACATCATCAAGCCGAGTTTAATGATGACAGAACCTCGTTCCGAAGGCTTGGTCAGCCAGCCCAGGAATTTGAGCGGTGCATTGAACAAGCCGGAAAAATATTTGAACATGGGGATGGTCGTGGGCAGTGGACTGACAATGTGCGGCGCATTCTGGATCATGCGATTACGTTCTCGTACTGCCTCACGCACCAAACGGAATTCGCCGTTCTCCAAATAGCGGATCCCGCCATGCGCCATATGTGATGATGCGGCGCTGGCACCCGAACAAAAGTCCCCGCGATCAATGAGCAAGGTATCCATGCCATTCAGGGTCAGGTCACGAAAAGTACCGATGCCGTTAATCCCCGCACCAACAATCAGCACGGAAATTTCGGGATTTGTCTTAAGGGAAGAGAGAATTTCTTTTCGATTCATTTTTTCATCCAATTTTGAAATCTGTTGTTAAGATCAATACCTTTGAACTGCAGAAGCAGAACTTCTGCAGTGTTCATTATTCGACCCAGTCAAATGTGCGCGTGACGGCTTTCTTCCAGCCTGCGTATAAACTACCGCGCAGGGTTGGGTCCATCTTCGGCTTCCATTCTTTGTCCTTGCCCCAGTTGCTGCGCAGCTCATCGTAATCCTTCCAGAAACCAACGGCAAGTCCCGCCGCGTATGCTGCGCCGAGAGCAGTGGTTTCTGCCACTTTGGGACGCACAACAGGCACATCCAGGATATCGGATTGGAACTGCATCAACAATTCGTTAAAAACCATGCCGCCATCCACCTTCAATGCCGTCAGTTTAACACCAGAGTCACTCTCCATTGCTTCAAGCACTTCCCGGGTCTGATAGGCGGTCGCATCCAAAGCGGCGCGGGCTATGTGACCTTTGTTCACATAGCGGGTCATCCCAACAATTGCACCACGCGCATTGGATTTCCAATACGGAGCGTATAGACCGGAAAAGGCAGGGACAAAATAAATGCCGCCACTGTCTTCCACGGTTTTCGCTAACGTTTCAACGTCAGAGGATTTTTGAATAATTCCGAGGTTGTCCCGCAGCCATTGGACCAATGCACCGGTAACCGCAATCGACCCTTCAAGCGCATACACAGCTTTTTGATTCCCGATCTTGTACCCAAGGGTTGTCAGCAACCCGGATTTGGAAGGCACAGGAATTTCGCCCATATTCATCAGCATGAAACAACCTGTCCCATAGGTATTCTTGGCTTCACCAGCGCTAAAACAGGTTTGACCAAACAATGCCGCCTGCTGGTCGCCCAAATCACCCGACACTGGAACCCCTTGTAAAATGGTTTTCGCCGTCCCATAGATTTCCGAAGAGGATCTGATCTCAGGCAGCATCGCACGCGGAATATCCAGCAGTTTGAGAATGTCGTCATCCCAATCCAATGTATGCAAGTTCATCAGCAAAGTGCGTGAGGCGTTGGTCACATCAGTAACATGCTCGCCTGTTAAATTCCAAATGATCCAGGTATCAATATTGCCGAATGCGAGTTCCCCTTTTTCAGCTTTGGCGCGTACCCCTTCCACATTATCGAGGATCCATTTGATTTTTGGCCCGGAAAAATAAGTGGCCAGCGGCAGCCCTGTTTTTTCGCGCAGACGATCCTGTCCCCCGTCTTTCGCCAGTTCGTTGCAAATTACATCCGTACGTGTATCCTGCCAGACTATCGCGTTATAGACAGGCTTGCCAGTGGATTTCTCCCATACAACCGCTGTCTCACGTTGATTGGTGATTCCAATCGCGGCAACATCACTAACCATCAATTTCTTACTGTTGACCAGCTTCTCCAGCGCCCCTCTCATCACCTCCTGGGTCCGAACCCAGATCTCCAGCGGGTCATGCTCCACCCAACCTGGCTTGGGAAAAATCTGCTCATGTTCCTTTTGGTCAACGGCAACAATATTTCCTGCATGGTCGAAAATGATAAAACGGGTACTCGTGGTTCCCTGGTCTATTGCGGCAATATATTGTGGCATGGATACCTTCCTTGTGATGTTTTTCTTTAATCACAATTTTACCCTCAAAATAAACCCCGGTTGAGGTCTGCCGTACCTGTCTAAAATGCCTCGTTTTCAGTGATATCCAGAAATCGCAATTCAGGGTGTTTCTCGGAATAATGTTTGAGAAAGAATGGCGTGCTGAACAATGCCACCCAATCATTTCGAGAGTCGCGGGCGATCATGGCTTCACTGCGGTTGGGAAGGTTTTCGACATCAGCATCAGTCCCTTTTATCCAGCGCAGGAGAACGTGCGGCAGTCTTTCCAGATCGGTTGGTACATTGTATTCAGATTTTAGCCGGGCCTGCACCACGTCAAATTGAAGCTGCCCCACAACCGCCAAAATTGGTTCACGCTTGAAAGCATTCAAGTTGTAAAGCACTTGAACAGCACCTTCACTTTCAAGTTGCTGCAAGCCCTTTGCGAATTGTTTTTGCTTGCTCAAATCGGTATTGCGTAACAATGCAAAATGTTCAGGCTGAAAACGCGGAATGGATGCAAAACGGATCGTTGTTCCTGAACACAGGGAATCCCCAATTGCAAAGTCACCGTTGTTTGGTATACCCAGCACATCGCCGGGGAAAGCCTCATCCAAAATTTCCCGCTCATTTGCAAAAGGCTTGTACGGACGCAACAACCGCAGGGTCTTTCCGCTTTGAGCGTGGATCAAATTCATCCCCCGCTCAAAGCGTCCCGAGCAAATCCGCAGGAAGGCAACGCTGTCTCGGTGCTTGGGATTCATGTTGGCTTGGATCTTGAAAATAAATCCAGAAAATTCAGGTTCACTCGGAAGGATTTCTCCCGAGTCACTCAAATAAGGTTGTGGAGGCGGGGCATATTTCACAAACGTATCAAGGAATAAACGCACGCCAAAGTTTGTGACCGCACTCCCGAAGAATACAGGGGTTTGTTTTTCATTCAGCACGCTCTCATGGTCAAAGACCACTCCCGCTTCATCCAAAAGATTTATACTCTCCGCCAGTTCGTCAAAGCGTCTCTGGGATAAAATTTTATTTTCAGCAAGGGCATCGAGAGACATAAATATTTCCGGGGCCATGCGCTCATTCCGTTCAGTACGCTCAAAAATATAAACACCCTGCGAAGCGCGGTCATAAACACCCCGAAAGTCTGGCCCATCTCCGATGGGCCAATTCATGGGGATCGGCTCCATACCCAGAACCTTTTTGATCTCATCCAGCAGATCCAGCGGATCACGGGCTGGTCTGTCCATTTTATTGATAAAGGTAAAAATGGGAATGCCACGCTTGCGGCATACATCAAATAATTTCAAGGTTTGAGGCTCGATCCCCTTGGCGGCATCAATTACCATCACAGCACTATCAACCGCAGACAGGGTACGGTATGTGTCTTCGGAAAAATCCTGATGTCCCGGTGTATCCAAGAGGTTGACAATGTACTCCTGGTACGGGAATTGCAAAATCGTGGAAGTGATCGAAATCCCGCGCTCCCGCTCCATCTCCATCCAATCGGAGGTGGTCGAACGTTGATTGCGGCGGGCGCGAACATTTCCTGCCAGCTCAATTGCATTGCCATATAAAAGCAGTTTTTCAGTCAGCGTGGTCTTGCCTGCATCGGGATGCGAAATAATAGCAAAGGTGCGGCGCATGGCAATTGCATCGCTTAAAGGGATATTTTGAACATTACCGATTGTTGATATATCATCCTGCATATTTTTTCTCCAAAACTTACAAAGGGCGTAAATTTTAGCATAGATTTTTATTGAGAGAATGATTCCAGATTTTTTACCAAAGTCATACTCAGTAAAAGCTTAAGTCCTGAATATAAAAAGCAGTCCCCGCCAATTGGGCAGGGACTGCTTTTGCACTTACATTCGCAGAAGATTATTCCGCGGCAGGTATCACTTCTTCCACCGTGGTATCTTCTTCGCCTTCTTCTTCAACCTCATCCTCAATGCCATTCAGAAAATTGTATACGATCACAGCCAGGGTTGAGCCAAGCAACGGACCAAAGAAATAGATCACGTAGGTATAAACACTTGTCAAACTTGGACCCACAAATATGGCGGTGGCAAGCGTCCGTGCAGGGTTGAGCGCCGCGCCTGTAAACGGCAATCCAACAAGGGTCGCGAAAGCCAGCGTCGCGCCAATTGCCCACCCTCTGAATGCTGCGCCCTTCTCGTCGACCAGCGCGTGCAAAATGGTATTAACAAGGAAAAAGGTCAAAATCGCTTCTACGACCATCGCCAATATCGGCTGGGGTTCGGTCAACGCGCCAGCCATCACCATGCCGCTAATATCCGCGCCCAACGATTCGACAAGCGTTTTCAAAAAGAAGACCGCCAAAATCGCGCCCGCAAACTGGGCAAGCCAATAAAAAATCGCCTGCATCCATTTCACGGTTCCATTGAGGGCAAGCCCAAATGTCACAGCAGGATTTAAATGCGCACCGGAAATATTTCCATAGGCATACACAAAAACTGCCAGCGTGAGGCCGTACGCGATGGCAATACCGATCAAATCGGAATTAACAATACCTGCGCTCAAACCAACAAATACCAGCGCAAATGTGCCGATGAATTCGGCAAGGAACACTTTTGAATTAAACATTTTTTCTCCAAAAATTTGATTTGAAAATACAACCCTTGCAGGCTGAATACGCTACGCTGACCAATCCCGCGCACCAGCCAAAAAAGACTTGCCCGACATAAATTTCCGGCCCGCGGGCTGAACCTCCTCCAAAACCAACGCACCTTCAGCAGTTTGAACTGCGGGTTTTCCGTTGACCATGAACCTGCTTCCACAGGTCAAGCCTTTGCCTCCACTGTCCGTGGTTGCACAGATCACTTTAAACGGACTGCCATTCCACTCGAACCATGCCCCAGGCCATGGGCTCATCGCCCGCACACGGCGTTCCAGATCCACTGCGGAGAAGGCAAAATCCAGCAAGCCGTCATCCTTCTTCAGCATGGGTGCGTAAGTTACGCCTTCTGCGGGCTGTGGAACAGGTTTGAGATTACCAAAAATATATTCAGGCAATGTTTCCATGAGAAGATCTGCTCCAAGTGTGGACAATACCTTAAGAACAGAACCAGCTGTATCGCCACGCCCGATCCGGATGGATTTCTGCGCAAGCATGGGCCCAGTATCGAGACCGGCGTCCATCTGCATGATCGTCACGCCCGTTTCTTCATCCCCATTCAAAATTGCGGCATTGATCGGCGCCGCACCGCGCCAGCGTGGAAGCAGGGAGGCATGGACATTGATACAACCATGGCGCGGCATTTCCAGAACATCTTTTTTAAGGATCTGCCCAAAGGCTGCGACAACGATGAGGTCAGGGGCCCATGCCCGCAATTGATCCATAGCCGCTGCGCCGGGTGCGCGCAATTTTTCAGGCTGTATCACAGGAATATTCAACTCAAGCGCCAGGGTTTTTACAGGCGGGGCTTTTAATTCGCGCCCGCGTCCCGAGCCGCGATCAGGTTGTGTAACCACACCAACAACCTGATGGTTCTTCGCCAACGCGGAAAGGCTTGGCAATGCAAAATCCGGAGAACCCATGAACACAACACGAATGGACATGCGTACATTTTAGCATATACAGTACTCATGGGTGAACGGGTTGGTTGCATGTTAGTGGGATTGGTTGTAAAATACCCTAAATTAAAAACATCATACTTATTCGGAGGAAAAAAATCATGTCTCAAGCACCAATGTCATCTGATATTTCCAGTGACGATAAACTGTGGGCAATGTTAGGTTATGTCATTCCATTACTTGCAGTGGTTGCGCTTCTTATGGAAGATAAAAAGAATCGCCCCTACGTAAAATTCCACGCTGTGCAGTCAATTGTTGCGACCGTGGCACTCACGATCATTTCAACCGTTACCCTGGGCTGCGGCTCGATTTTATTCCTCGCTATGCTCTGGTGGGCTTATCAGGCGTATCAAGGTCAGGATGTGAAAATCCCGATGATCAGCGATTTTATTCGCAATCAAGGCTGGGCATAGTTTTTTTCGCCTTCAAAAAAGACTTGCGGTCAACCGCAAGTCTTTTTTATTAGCTATCACCTCAACTCAAAAGGAGAAGACGATGAACGAACAAATACCACAACCCCCTCTTGCTTCCCTCACCATTGAAGAAGAGCGTCAGTGGGCAATGATCGCCCATTTGAGCGTTCTGGTAAATTTGATCTCAGGTGTATTAGGTCCCGCTGTGCCGCTTGTCATCTATATGATCTATAAAGACCGTTCACGTTATGTCGCATATCAATCCTTACAGGCATTGATTTTCCAGCTTATCTGGTGGGTCGGCGGTGGCATTCTCGCTGGCATAACCTGGACAATTACCGGCGTTCTGAGTACCGTTGTGATCGGTCTGCTGTGCATTCCAATTGCCTGTGTCTTCAGCGCCATGCCGTTGGTGGCTTTGGGCTATGGAATTTATGGCGGCTTGCAAACCAGTCAAGGACAGGATTTTAAATATTGGCTCGTCGGTAATTGGACGCGAAGCACATTGACTGGCTAATATTAAAAGTAAAAACCCCATCTGCTGTAAAGAGATGGGGTTTTTTACACTTTCCAACCAGGCTATGGGATGACTCCCGCCAGATCAGAGCCAAGACGTATTTCAATTTCCACTGATGAGGCAGGGTCAGGGCTGAATTTGATCTGCGTGTGAGAAATACCAAAGGTGCTTTGCAGATAACGCAATGTGTAAAGTTTGGGGCCATACACGATCACGACCGTTGAGTTATACACCGCATCAGCCGCACCAACTTCTGTCACATTCATCCCCTGGGACTGAAAGAAGACCCCGGCGCGCTGGTCAAGTCCGGGAGTGAATGTTCCATCGGCAATCCGCACCCGCGCTTCTTCTGCGCGCATCAGGGTATTGACATCCCCCTGGGCGATGGGGCTGAGAGGTCCGGTTGACGTAAATATCTCATCCCGCAAAACGCGAACTTTATCCGCTATTGGCTTCATAATGCTGGCGGCTTGTCCGGCAAGCACTGTATTATCAAATGTCACCATGCTGGTGTCGATAATTCCGGTTTGAATTTTCTCAGGGGGTATATCCTTGGCAAGCACAGCCAGCTTGACAGCATCCTCAAACGGCATATTGGTATGAATACCATTTTGAAGTTGAAAATACATCTCAGGCGCCTGCCTGATCAACGATGGGAATGTTTCGGGATCGAATATTTTTTGCTGAAGGGCAAAGATCACTTGCTGCTGGCGCCGGGAGCGGTCTGTGTCGCCGCCCTCGGTTTTGCGGGTACGCGCGTATGCTAAAACCTTCCAACCGCAGAGTTCACGTTCTCCACCGGCCGTAATCTTTACATGATCTGGACCGCTGCCAACCGGGTCAAGCACCAGGGTCTCTTCAGGAATAACGGTAATACACCCGAGCATATTAACCAGATCAACAAATGTATTGAAATCGATTCGGGCGTAATAATGGACGGGCACACCCAGTAATTGTTCCACGGTCTTCATCGCCAGACCTGCTCCACCACCGGGCATCTGGGCTCCCACTCCACTGGGATATGCGGTATTGATGCGGCTATATCCAAAACCAGGAATGTTTACCCATAGATCGCGCGGGATGGATAACATTCCGGCAGTTTTTGTGAGCGGGTCAATTGTAAACAGGATCATCGTATCCGAACGCGGCGGACCTTCGTTTTCCTGCCACTCACGATAATCCAGACCAATAAACAAAATATTGATCCGGCTGGCACCATCCCAGGCGGGAGGCAGCTCGACTTCCGGGGCAGATACTGGCGGCGCAGGTACAACGGAAGCATCCGGAGCAATCGGCGTTCCCTCAGGATTGAACTGGGTGGAGGCATTCGAATCACCGCAACTGGCAGGCGCCAGACCCGGCAAACCCGTTAAGTTCCAACATTTGGTTAGATCACGCGCAAAGTAAAACACCACACCCGCAAGAACCAATGTTACTCCCCAAAAAAGTATCTTCCCGATCGATGGGATGCCAAAATGGGGGATTTTTATTTTCTTCAAAAAATCAAATTTATTCATTCTCTATATCACCTCAAGGCTTAACATATACCATATTAAGCCCAAGTCGGTCCAAACCTTCCTGTGCCCAATATTGCAGCACAGCAGATTCCTCACTGAGACATTTCATCATCGTTGGAATGGCTCGATGATCGCGGATCTCAGAGAGCGCCCGCAAAGCATTGATGCGGACCCCTGTTGGAGCGTTCGCCATGACCTCCAGAAGATCGGGAACTGATGGACTGCCAATTTTCGTGAGAGCTTTTGCCGCCAAACCCGCCGTTATGGGATCTCTGTCTGCAAGAGCGTTGATCAATGCACTGACCGCACATTCATGCGGGTGACTACACAGAGCAAGCGCAGCAACAGCCCGTACTTCCGGCTGGGAATCTTCAAGAAGCGGGATCAGGTCATCGGGTCGGGTGGTGGGAAATGCTGCAAGGGCACGTACTGCCCACCAGCGTAAATCCGCATCGTCGGCGCGGGTTAGATCCACCAATGTCGGAATTACCGGCGCCCCCATAGCGACGATCGCGGAAATTGAATTTTCTGCGCGTGTATCATCACCACTGGTTAATTCAGCCAGCAGGTCTTGCATAGTTTTACTTGGATGGCGGCGGGATGGGGAGTGCATCCTGCGCGGTATTGACCCACTTATCGCCTTCGTCGATCAGCATCACGGGGATATCATCCACAATTGGGTATTTACGCCCGCAATCCTGGCAAACAAGCCATGCATCCTTGTGTAAAACCAGCAACCCGTCTTTTTCACGCACACAGCTGGGGCATCGTAAAATTTCAAGCAATTCTGAGCTGACCATGTATTCTCCTGTTTTTCAAAAGATTGTACCATTTGATTTTTGGAATTCTTCCTGACCGGAACCCCTGAGCGTTTTTCCAACGGGCGCTTCGAACTCACCAGCGCTGCACAGGATATCTTTACCTATGTATCTGGCGAGAGGCATAATTCTTTTCGTTTTGCCGCCTTGATGGGGTCTTCCGTACCTGTCCCATATTCACAGACCGCCGACCAGGGTTGGTAATGGGTTTCGAAGTTGTCCGAGAAATAGATCTGCCCCGCGCGCCAAATTGTGCGTGTTACGTTCACATCCGCACCCTGGGCAGGATAATCGATCTGGCTAATTTGTTCGGCTTTCAACTCCGGGTTTTCTTCAAAGATCGGGGGAGGCGGAGGCACAACGTTTGTGGGACCAGTTGTCTCCCATGTGACACTGCGTCCATCGGGTGTGGAATATATTTTCCAGGTCAACGTACGCGCACTCACATTAACATAGGTTTCCATCAACATCCAATAGGGTGTGTCATTAACAAATTTGAAATCAACAAGCGGGAAATATACGGTTGCATCCAAACCCGCAAGGCTTGGGTCAATATCTCCACTAATGGTTTTTTCATAATATGAAACGCGGTAGGCATGGGAATACCTTTCCACGACTGGAAAGCCCCCAAAAAATACCGTCCTAAAAAGCGTGGTACTGACCTGGCACACGCCGCCTCCCACCCCTTTGATGGTACGCCCGCCGTAAATGATGAGTGCTTCAGCAAAGCCGTTTTCAAGGCTTACATCCCCGAGCGTGTTACCCATCGAAAAAGTCTCACCTGGGGCAACCAGCACACCATGAAACGGACTTGACGCAGCGACAATATTCTGAATACGTTCACTGCTTGAGCCGTAGAAGTAGGTTGTATGCGAGATGATAGGCTGTGTAATACCCAGATCGGCGCCTGAAGCGGTATCTGCAACCGCTGGCTGTTGTTCCCCGACAACCAGGGCAACGGTATGCTCGCCGCGTAAAAGCGCCTCATTAATGGCTTTGATGCTGGCATCAACATCCATCACACGCCCAATGCTGGAAGCGGAGATGGGCTCAATTTGTCCTGTTTCATCGTTGAAAATAAAACGAGCATTCTTAGGCAGTCGATCCACATAGGTTTTGAGTTCGATCAAAGATAGACGCAGGGCATTGAGGTCAAGCCCAACCTGCATCTCCGCCCTTCCGTTATTCTCCACAACATTGACCGTGAGCATGTTTGCAATCACCGGGATGTCATACGTCCAGGGGCCAGGGTCGCTTTCCCCGCTATTCGGTATGGAAATAGTCAGCGGCTGGCTGAGCATACGCCGCGCGGCATCTGCCTGCGAAGAGACATCCAATAGTTTCGGGGCAGCCTCCTGAATAACAAGCGGCACTTCCCCATCACGGAAGGACTGTAATTGCGATCCCAGATAGATCAGGGTCGCATCAAGGCTGAGTAACCGTCCAACCTGACCGGGCAGCGCCACCACGTTTGTACCATCAAGATACAGGCTTGCCTCTTTTACAGGTTGATCGATCTGCGAGGCGATATTTTGCAGGTAAGTATATGCCACCCTCTGGTCAAAGATGATAACAGGTGAAACATCCGCCCCCAGTCCGCCTGCCCCGATCTGTCCGGCGAGCGCTCCAAACAACCCGCCTGAACGCCCATATTGATACGCCGCCAATGCGCTGGCAGATGGATCAAACACCATCCCCAATTCGACAGGGGATGCGACCCAAACCGTATCTGCGGCACGGAACAATATTTTCCCTGTGATCGGAAAGGAGAGGGTTTGATTCAATTTCAGTGCGGCATCATTTGGGGAAAGACCAGAGACATCCACACCTGCCACAGAGATTCCAGGAAAGATGCGACCTGCGAAAGCCAGTTGATAGCCAACGATCCACACAAAAACCAGACCGAGAAAGAGTATTACTCCGCCAATAAATGCGGCCAGAAACTGCTTAAAGGGATTTCGACGAGAAAATGTCATGGAAGGGGATTATAACGAAAAAATGGTTTCGTTTGTAATGTTTATATAAGTTTTTGATGAGTAACATGGGTATAATACTTGGCAACGAAAAATTACCATCTGGGAATATTAGCACAAAAATCTCAGGATCATCCACACCAACGAATCAACATACCGTACATATACAAAGTAAAATGCCCCCTTTTAACAAGATCTTACATGGGGCAGACACAGGAAAAAAAACACCCTCCCCGCTGGAAACAAAATAAAAGGTAAATGGATATGAAAATTTCTTTCACCACATCCCTCATCCTGATTCTCCTGCTCTCAGGATGCACCCTGCCCGTCAATACGCCTGCACCAGCCGCAACGACCGTCATTCTTCCGCCGACAGCCCTGGCAACAGAGACCACAAGCCCCACGCTTGCATCACCTACCGTAACCTTCACCCCCATTCCATCCCCGACAATCGAAGTAACCAGCACATCAACCGTCATTCCATTTGTCGAGAGTCTGGAAGCCACGGTAACAGCAGACTTGCTTAGTTGCCGCTATGGACCCGGACCTGAATACCTATACTTATACGGCTTGAAGAAAGGCGCAAACATAGAACTTATCGGGCGGACAGATGGGAACAACTGGGTCATGGTCAAAGGGAAAAATTTATGCTGGCTGAATGCCAAATTTATTGAGGCAAAAGGTGATCTACTGACCTTGAATGTCACATATCCCAATGAATACAAACTACCCACTTCACCGTATTACGCCGCGCCAATTGTCCTGAGTGCAAAACGCAGTGGCAATTCCGTCTCAGTTGAATGGTCAGATATTTCGCTGCGCGCTGGTGATGAAGAAGACGAGAACATGTTCATCTATATCGTCGAAATCTGGCGCTGCGAAGGCGGAAAAATGATCTTCGACCCGCTTGCAACCAATTACCCCGAAATGACTTTTATAGACGAAGCAGGTTGCGACAGCCCTTCTCATGGCCGGGTCTTCTTCCAGGAGAAACACGGCTTTGCAGGACCAGCTGACATTCCTTTTCCCCCCTGGTAAAAAAGAAGACCTCCAAGTTCTTAAAGAACTGGAGGTCTGATGGCTCCTGGCCTAGGACTTGAACCTAGAACCTAGCGG